>JBGSPT010000335.1:0-26667 GCA_041738475.1 Treponematales bacterium | reverse complement strand
ATCAAGGTGGACAAGCCGGGGCGGGCCGTCCTGGAGGATTGCCTGATCGCGGGCAACGATTCCCGGAAAGGCGGAGGCGGCCTCCACGTCGCCTGCGAGACCGAGGTGCGTCTGCTGAGGTGCACCCTCTACGGCAACTCGGCCCGGACCCGGGGCGGAGGCATCGACCTGTCCGGCGGAACCCTGGTCCTGGACAGCTGCACCCTCGCGGGCAACGTTTCCGCGGGCAAGGGATTCGCCCTGTACAACCGCGGCCGCCTCCACCTGACCGGCTGCCTCCTGGCCGGCGGCCCCGGGGCCGCCTATTATGGGGCGGTGAACTCGGGCGGAGAGTTCGGGACCGGAAAGCTCGAAACGAACGCGGGCAATTTCTGCCAGTCCGGGAACCTCCCCGGGGCCGCGTCGGGCGATCCCGGACCCCTCGTCCTGGCGGACAACGGCGGGCCCCTGTGGTCGATCCTTCCGGATCCCGGATCCCCGGCCCTCGGATTCGGTGCGGTTTCGACGCGGTGAATCCGGCATAAGCTCCGCGCCCGTCGGACCGGAACTCCCCGCCTACGGAGCGATCCTCCAGTCATCGACCTTGTCCAAGGGGTAGATCGGCCTGGGGATGTTCCGGTACTTCAATCCGAACACGTCCGTGTTGCTCAAGCCCGGGGACATGACGTTCACGGTCTTGCGGTTGTACAGGAGGAAATTATACCGGAAGGGGAAGAGGTTCTTGACGACCACGATGTCTGCCTTCCAGGGGTCCAGCCCCAGGCTCTTGAACTCCTTGGGAGTCCTGGATGCCATGGGGAGTTCCGATATCACCAGTCGTATGCCGTCCTTTCGGACGATAACCGTCTTCCCGAAGGAGGTCTCGGACTTCCACTCGACGATGCCGGAATACTCCAGGGGCCGGTTGTACAGAAGGTCGATCTTTCCCCCCACGCTCAGGGTCACCTCGTCGCCGATCGAGCGCTCCCAGGCCCGGGCGGCGGCCTCCTCGTCCCGGATCGAGAGGTACGAGACGAGGTCGCTCCCCCGCTCCAGGAGGGCCTTGAGGATCCACACGCTTTCCCCGGGCGTGCCGGTTCCGACCGCGTCGGACACGTCGCAGAAGACCACGGTTCCCAGGGTCCGGGCCAGCTTGGCCTTCCGGGCAATATCCACCGCTTCCTCCGGGGTGGAACCCGCGGGCTGGGGCACGTCGCGCACCTCCCAGGCCATGCCGGAAATCTCGTCCGCCAGGGCGGCCGCCAGATCCGGGTCGCCGTCCGTGATCGCCACGGTGCTGTACCCCAGCTCCGGCTCGTCGATCCAGATGTGCACCGGGAAGAAGGAAACGGAAAGAGCGCCGCCCTTCCGTTCCATCCTCTTCATTGCGCCGAAGATCTTCCGGAAGGGAGGCAGGAAATCCACGTTCATGCCCCCGCCCTTGAGGAGGGCCATCTTGTTCACCTTCATGACCGGATCGATCCTGCCCAGGACCGTGCTCACCAGGAGATCCCCGGTCCGTCGGCCCGTGTCGAAGTGGTCCCGGTGGGGATTGGTCCGGTAGCCAACGATGATGTCCGTGCTCCGGACCCTGCGCTCCGTGACGTTCGCGTGCAGGTCGAAGGACACGGCCACCGGCACGTCCGGTCCCAGCAGGGTCCGCAGGTCGACCAGGATGTCCCCTTCCGGATCGAAGATCCCGTCCACCCCCATGGCCCCGTGGAGGGAGAGGTAGACTCCGTCCACCCGGGCCGCCGCCTTCACGGCATCCAGGATCTCCTTCTTGATCCGTTCATAAAAGCCTCGATCCACGGGTCCCCCGGACATGGACTTGGCCTGGAGTACGGGAACCGCCTTCACCTCGCCCCCGCCGGTCTTTTCCACCGCCTCGAGGAAGCCCGCCAGCTGGGTCTTTTCCTCCGGAGCCGCCGCGGCGACCTCCGCGCCGTACCGCAGGGCCATGGCCCGGAAATCCCGCTCCGTGGTGAGAACGGGAGAGAACGAATTGACTTCGTGCATGAATTCCGCGTACAGCACGATCTTCGGGTCCGCCCCGGGGACGGGACGGTCGCCGGGGGAACAGGAGGCCAATATTGCGGCCAATAGGGCCGCGTTTAGCATACGGAAGTGGTTCATTGTGCGGTAACACTAGGCTACCCGGATTCTCCTGTCAACGCGGCCGAACCGCCCCTCGGGGGCTGACTCGGCCCCCCTTCCCGAAGTACCATGCGGCACCCACGGCGGACACCGCCGGACACAGGAGTTCCTGCCATGCCCACCTTCGCGGCCTTGGGTTCTGCGGTCCTTCTCGGAGCGATGATCTCGGTCTACCAGCCCATGAACGGCCTGGTGTCCAGGCACTCGGGCTCCCCCCTGGTGGCAAATACCTTGTTCTATCTTGTGGCCTTCCTTTCCTCCGCGGCCATGCTGAGCGCCTGGAACCTCCTCCGGCCCGACGGACCTTCCCCCGCGGAGCGGCTCAGGGGTCTGCCTCCGCTTCTCCTCCTGGCCGGGGTCATGAGCGCCGTCATGGTCCTGTCCACCATCGCGCTCCTGCCGCGCCTCGGGGCGCGGCGCCTCTTCCTCCTGCAGGTAGCCGGCCAGGTCCTCATGGCCCTCGTCGTGGGCCACTTCGGGATCTTGGGCACTGCCCGGGACCCCCTCACTCTCCGCAAGGCCCTGGGCGCGGTCCTCCTGCTGGCCGGAGCCGTCGTATCGGTGCTCTGACCCTTCGCCCCGCCTTGCCCGCGGCCGATCCGGTAAGTACCTTTGACGGGGCCGGGTCGTCCGGCGGGGAGACGCGGATGGATACCTTGAAATCGCCCGAAGAAATCCTTGCATCCTGCGACAACACTATGAGCCGGGCCGAGCTGGAAGCCAAGCTCTCGGGGAAACCCGATTATTACGCGGAGGAGTACTTCTGCGCAGGCAAGGGAGCCTATTGCCGGGACGAGGGATTGTGCGTCCAGCTCGTGGCCCGGGCCAAGCTTCCGACCCGGTTCGGGGAATTCGAGATAGCCGGCTTCTACGACGCCAAGCACGACAAGGAGCACACCGCGGTGCTCAAGGGATCCGTGGAAGGAGCCGAGGGCCTAGCCCTCCGCATCCATTCCCAGTGCCATACCGGGGACGTGTTCGGCAGCCTCCGCTGCGACTGCAGGGACCAGCTGGAGGCGGCCCTGAGGTACATCGAGGCCGAGGGGCGGGGAGCCGTGGTGTACATGAAGCAGGAGGGACGGGGCATAGGCCTGCTGAACAAGATCAAGGCCTACCGTCTCCAGGAACTCGGCCTGGACACGGTGGAAGCCAACCGCTACCTGGGATTCCCCGACGACGCCCGAGACTATTCGGTGACCGCGGCCATCATCCGCCTGCTCGGGATCAAAACGATCCGCCTCATGACCAACAATCCGGACAAGATCGAGGGGATGCGGAAGGAAGGCATCGAGGTGACCGGCCGGATACCCGTGGTCATCGAGCCCAATCCCCACGACGGCGGCTACCTGGAGACCAAGCGGGAACGGATGGGACACCTCTATTGAGCGGAGTCACCCCTTGATGACGCCGAACAGGATAAGGCCTCCCAGGACCAGGATAGCCGCCCCCAGCACGATGTAGAATATACGGGCCCCGGTCCTGCCCAGGATCTTCACGAAAAACCTGGCCTTCCGATGGTTCATGAACCACTCGAAATCGAAGGCCGCACAGACCGCGGAGAAAAGCCCCACGGCCACCAGGATCCAGCCTGAATGATTCAATTTCCCTCCTCTTTCCCATGCGGTTCCGCCTGGCCTTTCGATCGTACCTTCCGGGGCATCCGGTGGAAAGGCCGAAAAACGGCCGCCCCTGAAGGGGGCGGCCGTTTAAAGCGGGAAACCGCAGGATCTACCAGCGATTGTCGTCCCGGCGCGGCTTGTCCATGGCCTCGTTGACCTTGATCTGCCGGCCGTCGAGGTCGGTGCCGTTGGTTCCGGAGATGGCGGCCTGGGCCTCGGAGTCCGAGCCCATCTCCACGAAGCCGAAGCCCTTGGAGTTGCCGGAATCCCGGTCGGTGATGATCTTCGCGGACGCTACGGTGCCGTAATTCTGGAACAGCTCCCGAAGACGGTTTTCGCCGGTATTGAAGCTCAGGTTCCCTACATACAGTTTCTTGCCCAACATCGTTTCCTTCACCCGCGCTTATAGGCGGGTATCCTAAACATGATCCGCGGATGGCGCGGATGACCGAATCGGAAATCCTCGCGGATCGGCGATCAAGCTGAAGCATTGTAACCTATTCCTGAAAGGATTGATATAGCCCCTCGGGGGGGGGGGGGGCCGGATTCCGTCATTCGAGATGTTTCTATTGACAAGAACACTCGGGACAGTCACAATGCCGCCGATCACAGCCGCCTCGAATGCCGGAAGGAGAAGCCGCCTTGATCTGGAATCCCGACTACGAGACCCTGCCCCCGGAGGGGCTCAAGCTCCTGCAGGACGAACGCCTGGGAACCCTGGTGGACATGCTCTACCGCAGGGTGGAGTTCTTCCGGACCAAGATGGACGCCGCGGGGATCAAGCCCGGCGACATCCGGGGCATCCGGGACCTCCCCCGCCTTCCCTTCACCACCAAGGACGAACTGCGTTCGGGGTATCCCTTCGAGCTCCTTGCTGTCGATCTTCGGGAAATCGTGGAGATCCACACCTCCTCGGGCACCACCGGAAAGCCCGTGGTGGACGCCTATACCGCCGGCGACCTGGACACCTGGGCCGAGTCCATGGCCCGCACCCTCTCCGCGGGAGGGGCGACCCGACACGACATCGTCCAGAACGCCTACGGCTACGGCCTCTTCACCGGCGGCCTGGGTGTGCACTACGGCGCCCGAAGGATCGGGGCCACGGTCCTTCCCATCTCCGGAGGGAACACGAAGCGCCAGGTGGAGCTCCTGCGGGACTTCGGCACCACGATCTTGACCTGCACGCCCTCCTACGCCCTCTACCTGGCGGAAGCCCTACGGGAAGAGGGTATACGCCCCCGGGACACGGGTCTCCGCTCCGGCTTCTTCGGGGCCGAGCCCTGGAGCGACACCATGCGCTCGGAGATCCAGGCGAACCTGGGACTCAAAGCCTACGACATCTACGGGCTCACGGAGATCATCGGTCCCGGGGTGGCCTTCGAGTGCGAGCGCCAGGACGGGCTCCATTTCAACGAGGACCTCTTCTACCCGGAAATCGTGGATCCCGCGACGGGACGCGTCCTGCCGGACGGGCAGAAGGGAGAGCTGGTCATCACCACCCTGACCAAGCAGGGTACCCCCATCCTCCGGTACCGGACCCGGGACATCACCTACCTGGACCGCAGTCCCTGCCCCTGCGGAAGGACCACGGTCCGTATGCACCGCCTCCTCGGGCGCACCGACGACATGCTCATCGTCCGGGGGGTGAACGTCTTCCCCTCCCAGATCGAGGAGGTCATCCTGGCCATCGAGGGGGTCGAACCCCACTACCAGATCATAGTGGACCGCCAAAACCGGCTGGACAGCCTGGAAGTCCAGATCGAGATGACCGAGAGCCTCTTCTCCGACGAGATCCGCGACCTGGAGCGTACGGAAAAGCTCATCGAGAGCCGGCTCTACGGGACCTTGAACATCCACTCCCGGGTCAAGCTGGTGGAACCCAAGACGATAGCCCGGAGCGAGGGCAAGGCCAAGCGGATCCTGGACAAGCGGCAGATCTGAGCCGGGCTCCGGCCCGAGGAGGCGATCGTGAGCGTGAACCAAGTTTCCATATTCCTGGAGAACTCCAAGGGCCGCCTGGCGGAGGTGACCCGGGTCCTGGCGAAGGAAGGCATCGACCTGCGCGCCCTGTCCCTGGCGGACACCTCGGACTTCGGGGTGCTGCGGATCATCGTCGCGGATCCGGACCGATGCATCAAGGTCCTGAAGGAACACGGCTTCGTGGCCCGGACCACGGAGGTCGTGGCCGTGCAAGTGGAGGACCGGCCCGGGGGTATGTCCCGAGTCCTGGACGCCCTGGACGAGGCGGGGCTCAACGTGGAATACATGTACGCCTTCGTGGCCAAGGCGGGGCAGAACGCGGTGGTCATCTGCAAGATCGACGAGCGGGAACGCGCCCTTGCGGTGCTGGAGGACAAGGGAATACGGACGATCCCGGCGGCCGGGCTGAAGGGACTGTAGGGCGAACCCGTGACGGCCCTTGTCCACCGGAGTATACTCCCCCCATGAACCCCACGAAAGAACTCCTGGATCGGATCACCGCCGATGAGTCTACCCTAGTCCTGGACCGTTTCGACGAGGAGGACGCCTGGCGCTTAGGTCTCCTCCTGGTCGAGGAAGCCCGGAAGCGGAAGGCCCCCGTTGCCGTGGACGTGCGCCGCCCGGGGCAGGTCCTCTTCCACGCGGCCCTGCCGGGGGCGACCCCGGACAACGACGAGTGGATTCGCCGCAAGTCCGCCTGCGCCTTCCGCTTCGCCAAGTCCTCCCTGGCCGTGGGGGTCGGCTTGGCCCTGGCGGGCAAGACCCTGGAAGAAAAGTCCTTCGTCAGCTCCTTCGACTACAGCCCCCACGGGGGCGCAGTCCCAATCCGGGTACGGAACGTGGGGATCGTCGCCTGCGCGACCGTGTCGGGGCTCCCCCAGGAAGAGGATCACGCCCTGGTGGTGGAGTGCCTGCGGAGGCTGGCGGGAGGGGCTTGACGGCGAGCTCGGCAGACGGCGGTATACCGGATCGTCTAGGCCAGGGGTTCCAGTAAACTCACGATCTTCGCCAGGGGCTCCACGTCGTCGGAATCCCACTGGGCGGGCTTGTCGGAGTCGATGTCCAGGACCGCCACCACCCGGCCGTCTTTCCTGAGCGGAACGACGATCTCGCTCTTGGACCGGGAGTCGCAGGCGATGTGGCCCGGGAAGGCCTCCACGTCCGGGACGACCACGGGGGCCCCGGTCTGCACGGCGTGCAGGCAGACTCCCCGCCCCTTGAGCACCTGGCAGGCCACGGAGCCCTGGTAGGGGCCCACGTGGAGCTCCTCGGGGCCCGCCACGAAATAGAACCCCGTCCAGAAGTGATGCCTCATCTTCCCGTGGAGCAGGGCCGCGACCGTGGCCATGCCCGCGGTAAGATTGGGGGACTTTTCCCGGATCAGGGGCTCCAACTGGGCGTACAGTCTCTCGTACGCCCCGGGACGTCTGGCGTCGATCACGGAGCGCCTCCTGCGGCGGCCAGAGCCGCCCGGGCCTTTTGGGCCCGGGCCAGGACCGCGGACAGGCCCAAAAGACGGATGGACTCGAAGAGGGGGGGACTCACCCGGCTGCCCGTGACCGCCACCCGGAGGGGCATCATCAGGTCCCCCAGCTTGCAGCCGGCCTCGGCGGCCTTCGCCCGGAACTTCTCCTCGCTGGCGGGGATGTCGGACAGGTCGCAGTCCGCAAGGAGGTCGCTGGCGATCCCCAGGAGCTCCGCGGCCCGCCGGGCGTCCAGCTTCTTGGGGATGAACTCCTCCGGCGGAGCGAGGGGCGGCTCGGAGAAGAGGTAGTCCAGCTTGGCGGGCGCCTCGCTCAGGTAGGAAAGCCGCTCCTTGACCAGGGGCACCGCGGCCCGGAAGAGGCGGTCCTGGTCGGCGGAGGGCGAAGATCCCGGGGACCCGAAGAGCCCCGCCTCCACGGCGAAGGGCAGGAGCATTTCCGTCAGCTCCCCGTCCTCCTTGGCGCGGATGTACTGGCCGTTGAACCACTCGAGCTTGACGTAATCGAAGACCGCGGGGGCCTTGTTGATCCGGTCGATCCGGAAGAGCCCGGACAGGTCCTCCAGGGTGTAGAGATCCCGGCCGTCCTCGTAGCTGGCACCCAGCATGGCCACGTAGTTGATTAGGGCTTCCTTGACGTATCCCTTCGTCCGGAACTCGTTGACCGCGGTGGCCCCGTGGCGCTTGGACAGCTTGTGCCCGTCCGAACCCAGGACCATAGGCAGGTGGCAGAGCTCCGGGGGCGTCCAGCCGAAGGCCTCGTACATGATCATGTGCATGGGCGCCGAGGGGATCCACTCCTGGGCCCGCATGACGTGGGTGATCTCCATGAGGTGGTCGTCCACGACGTTGGCCAGGTGGTAGGTGGGGAACCCGTCGCTCTTGAGGAGCACGGGGTCCGGGGACACGTCGGCGTTCTTCCACTCGATCTGGCCCAGGAGGAGGTCCCGGAATTTCGTGGTCCCCTCCAGGGGGATTTTGAGGCGGATGACATGGGGCTCCCCCGCGGCTGCGCGGCGGGCGGCCTCGGCGCTCTCGATGCTCCTGCAGGCCCGGTCGTAGCCGTAGCTCGCCGCGCCCTCCCCCTCCTCGGGCTCCGCGTCGGAACGCATCCGGGAAAGACGGTCCTCGCCGCAGAAGCAGTAGTAGGCCTTGCCCGCGGCCACGAGCTTCTCCGCGTACCGGCGGTACAAGTCGAAGCGCTCGGACTGCACATAGGGTCCCTTCGGGCCGCCCACGTCGGGGCCCTCGTCCCAGCGGATCCCCAGCCAGTCGAAGGTGTCGTAGAGGTTCTTCACGTACTCCTCGGACGAGCGGGTACGGTCCGTGTCCTCCAGGCGCAGGATGAACTTCCCGCCCTTGGCCCGGGCGAAGAGGTAATTGAACAGGGCGGTGCGCACCCCGCCGATATGCTGGAGCCCCGTCGGGGAGGGGGCGTAGCGGACTCGAACGCTCATGATGACTCCTGGGACCGGGGCTCCGAGGGACGCGCCCGGAATCAAACTCGACGTGCGCCAGGATTATAGACAGCCCGGGACGGGGGGTCAAGAATCGGGACCGTCTCCGGGACGGGCGGATCCTTCGCCGAGAAAGGATCAGATCCCGGACGCGAAGGCCCGGACGGACTGGGAAAGCACGGCGAGCGCCGCCGCCGCGGCCATGCAGGCCGTCCATCCGACCGCCGCCGGGAGGGACAGAGCCTCCTGCCGCCGCAACCCACGCAAAACCCCGCGAGAGAGGCCCGCTAGGGCGGAGAGAAAGGCCGCGGCGGAGAGCACGGACACCGCTCGAAGCAGCAGGATCTGGGTCTCCGCGAGGAATCCCTGGTAATTCCCGACGGCGTAATAAAAGAAGGCCAGCAGATCCAATCCGAGGAAATAGAGAGCCGCCCGCTTCAAGGCGGACCTCCATACGGAGCGGGCGTTTCTGGGTTCCGTCACCGGGACCTCCCCCGACAGGATACACTCGGGGAAGAAGGGCGGCAAGCCGCACCCGGAACGGAGTCTTCCCGGTATGGAAATGCTTCCCGATATCGGATAGACTCGAACCTGGGTCAACCGGACCTTGCCGAGGAACCTGGATGAAAAAGTTCATCATGTGGCTCGTACTCTTGCTGGTGCTGGCGGGAGCCGTGTTTTTTGCCGGATGGATTCAGTTCCGGGTGCCCGCCGGACAGTACGGGGTCTATGTAACCAAGACCCGGGGCTGGCATCCCGAGGTACTGGTGCCCGGGCGCTTCGTCTGGACCTGGGAAGCCCTGATCCCTTCCAACCTCCGCCTGTTCCGCTTCACCCTCGAACCCCGGACCGAAACGGTGACCTTTTCCGGCACGCTTCCCTCCGCGGAAATCTACACGGCCTTCGCGGTCGGCAGTCCGGATTTTACCTACGAGTCATCCTTCGACCTCACCGCCGCGATGCGTCCGGAGGCCCTGCCCGGTACGGTCGAATCCCGGAAGATCGAGACCCAGGAGGCTCTGGATGCCCGGCTCGCCGAAGGCATACGGACCGCGGGGGAAAGTCTCAGGGGCCTTCTCCTGGCCCGTTCCTCGGACCCGGACTGGATCTCCGCGGTCCTTCGGGGGGATCCCGGGACCGCGGAGGACCTGGCCGCCCGGATCGGCGCGTCCGTGCCGGACCTGGAGATCCGTTCAGTATCGGTCCGCTCGATCAAGGTCCCGGACCCGGACCTCTACCAGGCTGTCAAGGCAAAGTACCTCGGCTTCCTGGAATCCGCGGACAGCGCCTTGGGGCGCACTCTTGAACGGGAAGCCCAAGCCCGGGCCCAGACCGAACTCCGCATGGAGTCCCTGGAACGCTACGGCCAGCTCATCACGAAGTACCCCAAGCTGATCGACTTCCTGGCCGTGGAGAATCGTACAGACGCGTCCCTCCTGGACGCCCTTGGAAAGCGGGCCGAGTAGCGGGATGGAGTACTTCTTTAACTTCGATAAACTCGGATACCTGAAGGGCGGACGGCCGGAAGGGTGCATCCTCTGCCTGGTGCGGGACGGATCCGATCAGGTCGACAGGCTGGTCGTTCACGAGACCGCCAAGTTCATGGTATCCCTGAACCTGTACCCCTACAATCCGGGGCATCTCCTGGTATTCCCACGCAGGCACGTGACGGACGTGCGCGCCCTGGAGGCCGACGAGAAGACAGAGTTGACATCCCTCACGGACCTCTGCCTGGACTCCCTGGAACGGGCCTTCAACCCCGGAGGTTTCAACATCGGCTACAACATGGGCCTCGTGGCGGGGGCTTCCATCGACCATCTCCACCTGCACATCATTCCGCGCTTTCCCCGGGAAATCGGCATCGTGGAACTCATCGCGGGTAAACGTGTACTGGTCCAGGATCCCCTGGACACTCTGGCCCGTCTCCGCAGGGTCTTCGGGGAAATCGCTGCATCCTGAGCACCTGTCAAGGAAGTGCGCCTAGAGCAGGGGCAAGACGACCAGGAGGTCCCCCTCCCCCGGTTCAACCTTTACAGGACCGCCGACCGCCTCGTTGCTGACCCCGAAGTCCCCGGGCCCCCAGGAAAGCTTGTCCAGGGACCATCGCAGACCGGAACTCCGCATGCCCCTCGCCCCCCGTGCCAGGGGAAAGACCGATACAACCGTGCCGGGCGGGAGGTCCGCATCGAAGGGGCCGTCGACCAGGACGACCCGCTCCCGGGCGGTCCACCATTCCCGGGGTCCGGGCGTCCGTTCGAAGAGGGCCCGGACCGCCAGGAGGTGGTCCAGGCGGCCGCCGCCGCCGCCGGCCAGGAAAATCTCGTATCTCCCCGATTCCGCCAGGAGCCGCAGGCCCATCTCCGTGTCCGTCTCGTCCTTCGCGCGGTCGGCCCGCACGATCCGGGCTCCGGGATAGGCGGCCAGAAGCTCGGGGCGGGTGAGGGAATCCATGTCACCGACGATCAGCGCGGGCTGGAGGCCCCAGTCGTGGACGACCTCGAGGCCCGAGTCCGCGGCGCAGACGGTCCGGAAGGACCCGAACAAGGGCGCCAGGGCGGACCGGTGCGGCGCCTCTCCTCCTATCACCAGCAAGGCTCTGTCCATGGGACGAGTGTGTCCGCCCGGGTCCGGCCTGTCAACCGTTCCTCCCTTGCCCAGGGGGCGGGAATTCGGTACAACGGTGGTCAGTGGACAGTGGACTGTGGTCGGTGGACAGTGGTCGGTGGTCCGGGGCCGGCTTCGATGCGGAAGCTTGTTTCGGAGGCGGCGAAGCGTCCGTTCCGATCCAGTCTCAATCCTTCCACCGTTTACTGTCCACCGTCCACCTGCTTTCAAGGAGCCCCGATGCGCCCGTTTCCGATACCTCCGGCACTCCGCGAATACGCCCGGGTCTTCCGTGCCTCGGGCCGGCAGGCCTGGCTCGTGGGGGGAGCGCTCCGGGACATGATCCTGGGCAAGAAGGTGAACGACTGGGACGTGGCCACCGACGCCCCCGCCGGGGAGGTGGCCCGGATGTTCCCCCGGGTCATACCCACGGGGATCCAGCACGGGACCGTGACGGTCCTCTGGAAGGGTCTCACCGTCGAGACCACCACCTTCCGCGTGGACGGGGATTACGGGGACGGCAGGCGTCCGGATTCGGTGACCTTCACTTCCGACATCCGGGAGGACCTCAAGCGCCGGGACTTCACCATGAACTCCCTGGCCTACAACCTGGAAACCGGGGAGCTCCTGGATCCCCACGGAGGCCGGGAGGACCTTGCGGCGGGGTTGGTGCGCGCAATCGGCGATCCGGTGGAACGCTTCACCGAGGACGGCTTGCGGCCCCTGCGGGCGGTCCGCTTCGCAAGCCAGCTGGACTACCGGATCGATCCGGGAACCCTGGCCGCGATACCGCGGACCCTGGAAAACTTCCGCAGGGTTTCGGTCGAACGGGTGCGGGACGAGTTCGTCAAGATCCTCCTGTCCCCCCGGCCCTCCTACGGCCTCAAGCTCTTGGAGGACACGGGGATGCTTAAGGACATCCTGCCGGAGCTCTCCGCCTGCCGCGGGGTCGACCAGAAGGGCTTCCACCGCTTCGACGTCCTGGACCACTCCTTCCTGTCCTGCGACGGGGCCCCGGAACGCCTGGAACTCCGCCTTGCGGCCCTGCTCCACGACATCGGCAAGCCCGCCGCCCGGGCGGAGGGACCGGACGGCCTTCCCACCTTCCACCGCCACGAGGAGCTGTCCGCCCGGGCGGCGGAGGAGGCCCTCCGGCGCCTGAAATTCCCGAATGCCGTCATCGCCTCGGTGTCCCACCTGGTGCGGCATCACATGTTCGCCTACGACGATTCCTGGAGCGACGCCGCGGTGCGACGCTTCCTGGCCCGCACGGGCCCGGAAAACCTGGAGGATCTCCTGGCCCTCCGGCTGGCGGACGCCTTCGGAACCACCGGTGAGCGCCCGGATCCCCGGGGCCTGGAGCCTCTCCGGAAGCGGGTGGAGAATGTCCTCGCCCGGTCCCGGGTCCTTACGATCCGCGATCTTTCCATCGGAGGGAACGAGCTGGCCGCCCTGGGTGTGCCTCGGGGCCCGGTGATGGGGAGGATCCTGGCGGAACTGCTGGAGACGGTCCTGGACGACCCGGAGCTGAACACCCCCGAGCGCCTCCTGGACATCGCCGGCAGGATCAAAACAAAATACAGCGTTTAATGGACAATACGAGACAAGATGAACAGGATCAGGAAAAGGATGAACAGGATTAATAAAAGAATTTTAAAATTCTAGATTTCCAAGGTACATCCTGTTGATCCTTTATTCATCCTGTCCATCCTGTCCCTCCTAGCATAAGTACCTTTTATTTCTCCCGATGCAGGCCCTGGTAGACGTCGGTGCGGCGGACCGTCACGTCCAGTTCCCAGGATCCCCAGGAATCCGACAGCTCGACTTCCAGGGCGGCGATACCCGCGCCGATCCGGAGCTTCGAGGGGGCATCCGGCCCGGCGGGGAAGGCGATCCGGCCCCGGGCTTCATCCCCTCCCACGGTGAACGTCAGCGAAACGACCACGCCCTCCGCGGTCTCCGCGGGAGTAGCCGTCAGCTTGACGGGTACGATCTTCCCGGCCCGATCCGTGAAGGACAGCTCCCTGGAGAACCCAAGGGCGGAGGCTTTTCCGCGCTCCGACTTCATCTCGAAGGAGGCCAGGTACTCAAGGCGGTACAGAGTCTCGTTGAAATGCCGGGTCTTATCCCGTACCGCGTGGCGGCCTCCGGGGCGTACGTCGACTACGATTTCCCAGTCCTTGAACTCCACCTGAGGCAGGATCACGACCCCGAAATCCCCTCCGGACAGGTGGACCCTCAGTGTATGGCGCCCGGGGCGCACGGATTCCAGAAGTATGGGCTCAAGCTCGTTACCCTTGGTAAAACCCACGAACTCCCCGTCCAGGTAGATCTCCGCGGAGCGTATAGGGGAATGGAGGGCGATGACGCCGGGGGTCTCGTCCCGCAGGGAAAGAATGGAGCGGTCGTTCGACGCGTCGGCGAAGACGATCCCTCGGCGGTCCAGAAGCCGGGCCGCGATCTTCTCCGCGATGCGATGCACCGCATGCTCAGACGCGCCCCGGTCCCGGAAGGTAATCGCCTGACCGGATGCGGCTTCAACCAGGTGTACCGTCAGAGCCAATTCGCCCGCCACGACCGCATACTCCCCGAATACCAGGTGGGACGCCCCGAGAAGGCCTCCGGCGCGGGCCGCCCGGGCGGGATCCACCACGGAGCTGAGGGAGAATTCCCTCTCGGTGAGGAGTTTGTCCAGATTCCGCCGCTCTACAAGGGGGATATCCGCAAGGACCGACAGGTCGTAGCGGAGTATGCCCTCCGCCAGGGAGGCCAGGTAGTCCTGCCGTGGATCCCCCGCGGTGTTCTCAAACCCCAGGACGGCCACGGAAAGCTGCTGCCCGGATTGAGCCGCGGCGGTCCAGACGCCCGCCAAGGCAAAAACAGCTACGGCAAGGGCCGTGAAGCGAAGAGTTCTGGTCTTCATGGAAGGATTGTACGACGGGCGGAAGGGCGGGGCAAGGGTTTCAGCCCAATTCCTTCAGGAGCTTGGCATCCGGGCCGCCTGCAGCGACGATGGCCTCGTACGCAAGGGAGGCGGCTTTTTGCTCCGCCTCTTTCTTGTTCTTCCCCTCCGCGGGACCATATTCCCTGTCCTCGATGACGCAGGCGATCCAGAAAGTCCGGTCGTGGTCCGGGCCGGACCTTCGCACTACGGTGTACTTGGGGTAGGAACGGTACTGTTTCTGCACGAATTCCTGGACGATGGTCTTGTAATCCTTCCTATGACGGTTGGCCAGGACCTTGTCCACCTCGGGTGCAAGGAGCTTGAGGATGAAGGCGCAGGCCTTGTCGAAGCCCTGGTCCAGGTAGCAGGCGCCGATGACCGCTTCCATGGCGTCCGCCAGGATGGCCTTCTTGGTCCGTCCCCCGGACTGCTCCTCCCCCTTGCCGATGAGCAGGGCCCTGTCCACCCCCAGGCCCAGGGCCACATCGGAGAGGGTATCCTCGGAGACGATGAAGCTTTTGATCCGGGCAAGCTCGCCCTCCGCCCGGTCGGGAAGCTTGCGGAACAGGTAGGAGGCCGCGACCATTCCCAGGACGGCATCGCCCAGGAATTCGAGGCGTTCGTTGTTCTCGTTTCGGGAGGGATCCTCGTTTGTGCGGGACCGGTGGGTCAGGGCCCGGCTCAAGAGCTCAAGGGACTTGAACCGGACCCCGATTTTCTTCTGGAATGCCGCGAGTTGGTCGCGACGCTCGCGGGACAGCCCGCTCGTTCCGAACAACACGGCGCGGAGGGATTATTACTTGATCTGGGACTTGATGAACTCGTAGGCGTCCTTGACGGTCTCGAACTCGTTGGCCTTCTCGTCCGGGATCGTGATGCCGAGCTCCTCTTCGATGCCGTAGACCAGCTCGTAGGTGTCGAGGCTGTCGGCGCCGAGGTCCTGGCGGAAGCTGGCTTCGAGGGTGATCTTGTCCTCTTCCACTTCGAGCTTGTCCGCGATGATTTTCTTGATCTTGGCGAAAAGTTCGTCCATGTGAATGCTCCTTTACTTGGTTTCGGGGGTCAGAACCTGACGCCCGCGATAGAAACCGCACTTCGGGCACACGCGGTGCGACAGCACGGGGTTGCCGCAGTTTGCGCAGGACACGACGGCCGGAGCGGTCAATTTCATATTGATCGACTGCCGACGGCTTGTCCGGGCCTTCGAAGTCTTTGATCTAGGTACAGCCATGTCTAAACCTCATTCCCGTAGAATTGTCCGATGTGGATACCGACTCGCAACCCTAACGGAGGCCGGTGATTTTGTCAAGATGGATAGGCCGAGCCGGGCCGGAAATGACGGGGCTACCGTGAAATCCTGCCTTTGAGGGCCATGGCGACCGATGGCGGTACCATTCCGGACACGTCCCCGTTGAAGGCCACCAGTTCCTTGATCGCGCTGGAGCGAAGGACGAAGTACCGGGGATCCGTGGGTATGATGAAGGTTTCGATGGCGGGATCCAGGCCCTTGTTCATGACGGAAAGCTCGAATTCGTAGGAAAAGTCCGGAACGCTGCGCACTCCACGAAGCAGGACCCGGCAGCCGAATTTCCTGGCGAAGTCTACGATCAGGGTGTCGCAGAGATGGACGGATACGTTCGGGTAGCCCTTGAGGAGGTCCTTGAGCAGGCTGAGCCTCTCGTCCGGGCTGAACAGGTAGCTCTTTTCCCGGTTCACGGCCACGACCACGTACAGCTCCTCGAAAATGCCCCGGGCGCGCTCGATGATGTTGAGATGCCCGTAGGTGGGGGGATCGAAGGACCCCGGGAACACGGCTTTAACCATAAACGCGAATCTAAGGCATAGGAGGCGGGAGGTCAAGGTCGGTGAACTGTGGACAGTGGACGGTGGACAGTGGACGGAAGTGAGGCGTCCGAGTACCGATATGGCCAGGGTTTGGGCTTAAAAAGGCGACCGCAACGGCGCCTCATTTCCGACCCCGACCACAGACCACCGTCCACTGTTTACCGTCCACCGTTTACCGTATATGATTCCCCCCGATGAAACGCGGCATCCTGATCCTCCTGGCCCTCCTGGGCGGCGCCCTGACGGCCCTGGCCGTGCCCAACGAGCTCTTCCCCCGGGGGAATCCCGCCCTGGGCTGGCTGGCGGCCGCCCCTCTCTATTTCAGCCTGGCCGCATCCCCGGGTTACGGGTTCTCCGCCGCCATCGGCGCGGTCTACGGAGCCTCCGCTCACGGGTTTTCCAGCTACTGGCTCTGGTTCTTCAAGGATTACGCCGTATGGACCCTCGGGAGCACGGTGCTCGCATACGCCGTCGTCTACGCCCACTTCGCCCTCTGGCTCTCCTTCCTGCTTAGGCGGGGAGGAGTCTGCAGACCCCTCGCCTACGCCCTGCTCTGGGCGGGTCTGGAATTCTACAAATCCACCGGATTTTTAGGCTACCCCTGGGGCCTCTTGGCCTACAGCGTGAACGAGGTCCTGCCGCTCATACAGATCGCCGACCGCACCGGAGTGTACGGAATTTCCTTTCTCCTGGCCTGGTCCGGGGCCTCCCTGGCGGAGATAACCGGGATTCCCCGCGGTGCGGGCCGAAGCGGAACCCGGACCGCGGGTCCCGCCGCCGAAGACTGCGCGATTCTTCTTCCATCGGAAACCTCGATTCTCCGCGGGACAGCCCCGGACCTGCCCGCGGACGGGCGGGACCGCCGGGCCCTGGGGGTGGGGAACCTGGCCCTGGTGGCCCTGACGGCTGTGCTCGTCCTCGCCTACGGGTACGCCCGCCTTTCCCGCCCCGTACCCGAGGCTGGGAGGATCGCCGCCGTGCTGGTCCAGCAAAACTCGGACTCCTGGACCGACGGGGAGGAGCGAACCCTCCTGTCCTGCATGGACCTGACCCGCAGGGCCGTGGCCGAGACCGGCCGGCGGCCTGACATCGTGCTGTGGAACGAGTCGAATCTGGATGCGCCGTATGAGGAGTTTTTCCGCAAATACTCCCGGTATCCCGCCGCGGATCCCCTGGTTCCCTTCTTCCGGGCTTCGGAGACGCGGTTTTTATTGGGGGCTCCCATCGCGCTGGACTGGGAAACCTATTCCTTCATGAACGGCGTGATCCTGGTGGGTCCCGACGGATCCCTGGAGGACGGCTACGGCAAGATCCAGCTGGTCCCCTTCGCGGAGGCCGTGCCCTTCTGGGAATACCCGTGGTTCCGCGCCTTCATGGACAAGGTGGTAGGCCTGGGCGCGGGCGGATGGACCCCCGGATCTGAGCGGGTCCTCTTCGACCTGCCGACCTCCGGCGGCCCGGCGTTCCGCTTCGCCTCGCCCATCTGCTTCGAGGACGCCTTTTCGGGGCTCTGCCGGGACTTCGCCCGGGACGGGGCGGACTTCTTCGTGAACCTGACCAACGACTCCTGGTCCCGCACGGTATCCGCTCTGGTCCAGCACTTCGCGGCCGCCCGGTTCAGGGCGGTGGAGAACCGCAGGACCCTGGTGCGATCCACGAACGGAGGGATCTCCTGCGTGGTGGGTCCCTACGGAGAGGTGCTCGCCGAACTACCGGTTTTCCGGGCGGAAAGCCGTTTCCTGGAGATTCCGGTCTATCGGGAGGAGCGCGAAACCGTATATACCGCCTACGGCGACTGGTTCGGGTACTCCGCGCTCTTCCTTTCCGGGCTCTTCGCCCTTATACTTGTCCTGGAAGAACGAATCTCGACGAGGAGGAACCGGCGTGAGCATCCGAAACTACCTTGAAAGCGAGCCCTTCTTCGAGATCCAGAGATATACCTCCGCTCCGCCCCAGGACGCGGTGCCCTTCACGGGAACTCCCAGGAAACATCCCTACGACGACGGCAAGATCGTCCTGGTGGGGGATCCGTCGGCGGAAAATCCCGGGGTCTACGAATTTCTGGTCGGGGACATCGTGCATGCCGAGGACCTGGCCTCCCCGGTGACCCAGAGCGGGGAAAGCTATCCCCTCGTACGGATATGGATACGCCGGGGAAGCGTGGGTATCCGATACGAGCCCTTCGAGGTGGACACTCCGCCCCGGTTCTTCGGGGTCTCCCCGGACCTCAAGATGGCGCGGCTGTCCCCGGGTCAACGGGACCGTAGCGCCGGCGGATCCCGGGGCTGAAATGCTCCGCCGGGGCCGGTTCTGGGAAGCCGGAGAGGGCGGCCGGATCCGCTGCCTCCTGTGCCACCGGAACTGCACCATCCCCCCGGGCGCCGCGGGGATCTGCGGGGTCCGCAGGAACGAGGCAGGAGCCCTCGTCCTTCCGTATTACGGCCGGATCTCCTCCGCCGCCGTGGACCCGATAGAAAAGAAACCTCTCTACCATTTTCGCCCCGGCGGGCGGGTATTCTCCGTCGGGTTCACGGGCTGCAACCTCGTCTGTCCCTTCTGCCAGAACTGGACCATCTCCCAGGACCCCGACGCGCCGTCGGACTACCTCTCCCCGGCCGAAGCCGCGGGGGCGGCCCGGGATTCGGGCTGCGGAATGATCGCCTACACCTACTCGGAGCCCCTGGTGCACGCGGAGTACGTCCTGGACTGCATGGAGCGGGCCCGGGAGGAGGGCCTTGCGAACATCCTGGTCACCAACGGCCACGCCCGGAAGGAAGCCGCCCGGGAGATCCTGGACGGGACGGACGCGGCGAACGTGGACCTGAAGGCCTGGAATCCCGACTGGTACCGCACGGAGCTGGGGGGCGACCTGGATACGGTAAAGCGGTTCATCGAAATCGCCGCCGAACGGACACGTTTGGAGGTGACCACCCTGGTCATCCCGGGCCGCAACGACGATGACGAGGGCATGCGGGGGATCTCGGGTTTCCTGGCCGGGCTCTCCCCGGACATCCCCCTGCACCTTTCCGCGTACCGTCCGATGTACAAGTACCGCCTGCCCCCCACTCCCCGGGAGACCTTGGAGCGCCTCGCGGGGATAGCCCGGGAACGACTGCGCTACGTCTACCTGGGCAACGTCCCGGGTTCCGAGGACACCCGGTGCCCCTGCTGCGGGATGGTCCTGGTGAGGCGGACCGGATACGAGATCGCCCTGGAGGGCCTGGTCTCCGCCGAGCCGGAATCCTCCGCCTGCGGAGGCTGCGGCGCCCCCATCCCGATCGTCCCGCCATGGGGCCGGACCGGGCCGTCCGGGTAGGAGACCTCCCTGAAAAGTTCGGGACGGCCCTTGACAATCCCGGCGGGTTTTGGCATTGTACTGCCTACCAAGTGCAACGCACGGTGGGTGTAGCTCAGTAGGTAGAGTACCAGAATGTGGATCTGGATGTCGCGGGTTCGAAACCCGTCACCCACCCTGAGCCCCCTGCCGCCGGAACGCGCCGGTAGGATATGCGCCCGTAGCTCAGCTGGATAGAGCGACGGACTTCGAATCCGTAGGTCGCAGGTTCGATTCCTGTCGGACGCACTTGTACGAACGGGCCGCTAGCTCAGCTGGTAGAGCAGCAGACTCTTAATCTGCGGGTCGCAGGTTCGATCCCTGCGCGGCTCAATAGGGACGGAATCGGTACGGCGAGTGCCGGAGAGGTTCCGTTCCGACCGCTACGGCGCGTTGACACCATGGCGCGCGAGAGTGGTGGAATGGCAGACACGCCAGACTTAGGATCTGGTGCCGGAAGGCGTGAGGGTTCAAGTCCCTTCTCTCGCAAAACGGGGGATGGTCCCCGCGGACAGGGATGGGAAACGCTTGCGGGAATAGCTCAGTGGTAGAGCGCGACCTTGCCAAGGTCGATGTCGCGGGTCCGACTCCCGTTTCCCGCTTACGGTGAAGGCGATCCGGATACGTTCGGATCGCCTTTTTTTTGCCTCCGGCCCGGATCCGGAGACTCCGCCCCGTTCGGGGACGGCCGATGAACATCGTACCCGGTTCGAACCGGAGGCTTCCGTTTGGGGCTTCCATGCAATACTATTCCTGGAAAAGAGGACACGCACATGATAGCCAGCAAGAAGATCGAGCGCCTTCCCGATTCCGCGGCCCGCCTGACGGTGACCGTGGGCGCCAAGGAGGCCCGCGCCGAGTATGACGCCCTTTTGGCGGAGTATTCCAAGAAGGCCCGCATAGACGGCTTCCGGAAGGGAAAGGTCCCCGTGGCGGTCCTGGAACGCAAGTTCGGCGACGAGATGCGGGTGGAGACCATGGGCCGGGTCCTGGAAAAGGGCGTGGAAGAAGCCCTCAAGGACGAGACCCTGGTTCCCCTCGCCTATTCCGGCCCCTCCCTGGAAGGGGATCCCGAGTTCGAGCTCGACAAGGACTTCACCTATTCGGTCACCTACGACGTCTTCCCGGAGGTCAAACCCGGGGACTGGAAGGGCATCGAAATCGAGGTTCCCCAGGTCTCCATCGCCAAGGCCGACGAAGATCGGGAACTCAAGGAGATCCAGGAGCGGAACGCCATCGTGGTGGAGAAGGACTCCAAGGCCGCGGCCGCCAAGGGAGACATCGCCACCGTGGACTACCGGGAACTATCCGCGGACGGATCCGCGGTGCCCGGCAGCGAACGGGCGGACTTCGTATTCGAGATCGGCACGGGGTACAACCTCTTCAAGTTCGACGACGACGTTGTCGGCATGAAGAAGGGCGACGAGAAGACGATCGAGAAGACCTATGCCGCGGACTTCGAGAACAAGGACCTGGCCGGAACTACCCGCCGTATCGCCGTAACCCTCAAGCAGATCAAGGCGAAGAAACTGCCGGACCTGGACGACGAGCTGGCCCAGGACGTGTCCGAAAAGTTCAAGACCCTCGACGACCTCAAGGCGGACCTCCGCAAGAACATGGCACGCCGGCTGGAAGCCCGTCTCCGGCAGCTCAAGGAAAAGGCCATCGTGGAAGCCCTCCTTGCCCGGTCCGAGGCGGAACTGCCCAAGTCCATGGTGGACGCGGAGCTGGCCATGCGCTGGCGGAACTTCGTCCAGCAGACCACCGGGGGCGACGAGGGCCAGATGGCCCGGCTGCTCCACATGACCGGGCGGACCCCCCAGTCGGTGTTCGACGAGTGGCGGCCCTCCGCAGAGAAGGCCATCCGCACCCGACTGGTCCTGGAAAAGCTCACCGAGGAAGGCAAGTACGAGGCCACCGAGGAGGACCAGGAGAAGGAGTACGCCAAGATGGCGGAGGAAAGCTCCCTATCGGTGGACGAGGTTAAAGCCGAATATAAGAAGCATGACGCCCTGGAGTATCTGAAGGACCGCATCCGGGAGGACAAACTCATGGAGGCGATCCTGGCGGAAGCCAAGGTCAAGAAGGGCAAGAAGACGGCCTTCGTGGACTTGTTCAAGGAATCTGAGTAACTTACTTCCGCGAGGTGTACGGATGGACGAAAAAATGATCTATGTGGTCCCCAGCGTGGTGGAGCAGACGGGCCTGACCGAACGGGCCTACGACATCTTCTCCCGCCTGCTGAAGGACCGGATCGTATTCATAGACGGAGAGATCAACGACCAGAACGCGGACATGATCGTGGCCCAGCTTCTGTTCCTCGAAGGACAGGATCCGGAAAAGGACATCGACATCTATATCAACTCCCCCGGGGGTTCGGTGACCGCCGGGCTGGCCATCTACGACACCATCCAGCACATCCGCCCGGACGTGAAGACCATCTGCCTCGGCCAGGCCTCCTCCATGGGGGCCCTCCTGCTGGCCTGCGGAAGCGCGGGCAAGCGCTTGGCCCTGCCCTCCTCCCGGGTCCTCATACACCAGCCCTGGGGCGGAGTGTCCGGGCAGGCGTCGGACATCAGCATCCAGGCCCGGGAGATCATCCGCCTGAAACGCATCACCGTGGAGTACTTCGCCCGCCATACGGGGAAGGACGTGGACACCGTCGCCCGGGACATGGAGCGGGACCTCTTCATGTCCGCCGAGGAAGCCCAGGAATACGGACTGGTGGACAAGATCCTGGAGCGGAGGAAGCATGGCAAGGCCGAAGAACGGAGCTAACGGGGGCGACACGCGGGAGTGTTCCTTCTGCGGGAAGAGCGCGGAGTTCGCCAAGCGTCTCATAGCCGGGCCCGGGGTGTACATCTGCGACGAGTGCGTCCAGGTCTGCAACCAGATCCTCTCGGAGGACGACGTCCACCTTACCGCGAACTTCTCCGAGGACGTTCCCAAGCCCCGGGAGATCAAGGACTACATCGACCAGTACGTGGTGGGCCAGGAGTACGCCAAGAAGGTGCTCTCCGTGGCGGTCTATAACCACTACAAACGCATAGCCAACTCCGGGAAGGTCCAGAACGGGGTGGAGATCGAGAAGGCCAACGTCCTTTTGATCGGGCCGACCGGCTCCGGAAAGACCCTCCTGGCCCGGACCCTGGCCAAGAAGCTGAAGGTACCCTTCGCCATCGCCGACGCCACCACCCTGACGGAAGCCGGGTACGTGGGCGAGGACGTGGAGAATATCCTCCTCAAGCTCATCCAGAACGCCGGCGGGAACATCTCCGCCGCGGAGCGCGGAATCATCTACATCGACGAGATCGACAAGATCGCCAAGAAGAGCGAGAACGTCTCCATCACCCGGGACGTCTCGGGCGAAGGGGTCCAGCAGGCGCTCCTGAAGATCATCGAAGGGACCGTGGCCAACGTCCCTCCCCAGGGCGGACGCAAGCACCCCCAGCAGGAATACCTCCGGATCGACACCACGAACATACTCTTCCTGTGCGGAGGCGCCTTCGTGGGCCTGGACAAGATGATCGAGAACCGGGTGTCCAAGGCGGCCCTCGGCTTCGGAGCGGAGGTCAAGGGCAGGAAGGACCGGGATCTCCGCGAGATCTTCTCCCACCTCCACCCCGAGGACCTGATCAAGTACGGCATGATCCCCGAGTTCATTGGCCGCCTGCCTATCCAGGTCAATCTCGAGGACCTCGCCCTGGAGGACCTCAAGCGGATCATGACGGAACCCAAGAATTCCATCCTCAAGCAGTACCAGGAATCCCTCCGCATCGACGGGGTGGACCTGGTGATCGAGGAGGACGCGATCTCCGCGGTCGCGGAACAGGCCATCAAGCGCCGGACCGGCGCCCGGGGCCTCAGGTCCATCGTGGAGACCATGATGCTGGACATCATGTTCGACATCCCCAGCATGGAGGGCGCCAAGCGGGTCGTTGTGACCCGGGACGTGGTGGAGGGGACCAGCAAGCCCTCGGTGGAAGTCCTGGCAAAGAGCGCATGAACCTCCTCGATTCCCTGAAACCGAGGGAGTCCCTGGAGCTTCCCCTGGTCTATGTCCGGGACATGGTGGTCTTTCCCCACGCCCTGGCCCCCCTGTTCGCCTCCACCCGATTTTCCGTGGGAGCCGTGGACGCGGCCCTCGCCGGGGACAAGCGGGTCTTCGTCTCCATGCTCAAGGACACCTCCGACGACAAGTCCCCGGACATACGGGTCCAGGATATCGGGACCGTCGCCCGGGTCCTCCAGCAGGTCCGCCTTCCGGACGGAAGCTCCCGGCTCCTGGTGGAAGGGGAGTCCCGGGCCCGGCTCCGGAAGACCGTATACCGCAAGGAGTGGCTGGGAGCCCTGGTGGAACCCCTGCCGGAGGATACCCTGGAAGGACCGGACGCGGACGCCCTGGTCCAGGTCCTCAGGCGGGACTTCGCGACCTACGCGGACCTGGTCAAGAAGATCCCCGGGGAGTCCGTCCAGGTGGTGAACAAGGCGGAGGATCCCCGCCGTCTCTGCGACCTCATCTCCCACGCCCTCCAGGTCCGGGTCGAAAAGAAGCAGGAGCTCCTGTCGATCCTTCCGATGAAGGACCGGATGGAAGCCCTGGCCGTCACCCTGGCCCTGGAAAACGAACAGCTCACCCTCCAGAAGCGCATCACCCAGAAGGTTCGCGCCCGGATCGACCGCTCCCAGAAGGAATACTTCCTCCAGGAGCAGATCAAGGAGATCAACAAGGAGCTCGGCCGGGAGGGCGATGAAAGCGAGCAGGCGGAGCTGGAGAGGCAGATCCTGGCCAAGTCCCCGCCCGAGGAGGTGGTCGCAAAGGCACGGAAGGAGCTGGCCCGCCTGCAGAAGCTCCAGCCCCTGTCCCCCGAGGCCGGGGTCCTTCGGACCTACTGCGAGTGGATCGCGGACCTTCCCTGGTCCGCGGCGACCCAGGACAACCGGGACCTGGACCGGGCCCGGGCCATCCTGGACGAGGACCACTACGGCATGAAGAAGGCCAAGGAGCGGATCCTGGAGTTCATCGCCGTGCGCCAGCTCAAGGCCCACATGAAGGGCCCGATCCTCTGCTTCGTGGGCGCCCCGGGCACGGGGAAGACCTCCCTGGGCAAGTCCGTGGCCCGGGCCTTGGGCCGGAATTTCGTCCGGGTCTCCCTGGGGGGCGTGCGGGACGAGGCGGAGATCCGGGGACACCGGAAGACCTACGTCGGCGCCCTTCCGGGCAAGATCATCCAGTCCCTGCGCAAGGCCGACTCGGTCAACCCCGTATTCCTTCTGGACGAGATCGACAAGATGTCCAGCGATTTCCGGGGGGATCCCGCCAGCGCCCTCCTGGAGGTCCTGGACCCGGAGCAGAACTCCACCTTCACGGACCACTACCTGGAGGTGCCCTACGACCTTTCCGGGGTGATGTTCATCACCACCGCCAACTCCCTGCACAACGTCCCCTACCCCCTCCTGGACCGGATGGAGGTGATCGAGATCCCGGGCTACAGCGAGTACGAAAAACTGGAGATCGCCCGGCACTTCATCATCCCCAAACAGCTCGCGGAGAACGGCCTTGAGGACTCCCGGGTGAGCATCCGGAACGACGCGGTCCTGGAGATCATACGCCACTACACCATGGAATCCGGGGTCCGGTCCCTGGAGCGCGAGATCGCCCACGTGATCCGCAAGATCGCCCAGAAGGCGGTTGACAAGGGATTCGCCCGGGATCCTTCCCTCCTCCCGGAGTTCTCCTGCGCGGTCACCGGAAAAAGCATACCGGGACTCCTGGGAAAACGGATCCACGACGACGACCTGGTCTACCGGGATCCCAATCCCGGGGTGGCCTACGGACTCGCGTGGACCGAGATGGGGGGGACCCTCCTGCCCGTGGAGACCTCCTCCTTCGAGGGCGAGGGGGAGCTCATCCTGACCGGAAACCTGGGGGACGTGATGAAGGAAAGCGCCCGGGCGGCCCTCTCCTACATCGAGGCCCGGGCCCCGGCCTTCGGACTTTCCCCCGCGGACTTCCGCCGCAAGACCCTTCACATCCACGTTCCCGAGGGCGCCATCCCCAAGGACGGCCCCTCCGCGGGGATCACCCTGGCCGCCTCCCTCCTGTCCGCCCTCACGGGAGTGCCCGTCCTGCCCGGCTTCGCCATGACCGGGGAGATCACCCTGACCGGCCGGGTCCTGCCCATCGGGGGGGTCAAGGAAAAGCTCCTGGCCGCCCACCGGAACAAGTTTCCCAAGGTCCTCCTTCCCGAGGGGAACCGAAAGGACATGGACGACGTGCCCAGGGAAGTCGGCGCGGACACGGAGCTCGTCTTCGTGTCCACCGTGGAGGAAGCCCTGAAGGCCCTCTTCCCGGCCCAGCTGGCGGAGCGCTCCCGCCCCGCTCCCCGGAGAACGGTCCGGGCGGGCCGCTACCGGGATCCCTCTCCCGCCTCTCCCCGCCGCAGGGGAAAGAACGGGACCCCATGAACGATCCGAAGGTCTTCCAGGTATCCGAGATCACCGAGCTGATCAAGGGCGTCCTGGAGGACGGCTTCTCCGGAGTCGTCGTGGAGGGGGAGATCTCCAACTGGCGGCCCGCGGGCTCCGGCCACGTCTACTTCACCCTCAAGGACCGCCAGGCCATGCTCCAGGCCGTCCTCTTCCGGGGCCGCGCCTCCCGCCTGGACTTCGCCCCCGCGGACGGCATGCTGGTCCGCGCCGAGGGCTCCCTGTCCGTATACGCCGCCCGGGGGCAGTACCAGCTGGTCTGCGAGAACCTCGTCCGGGCGGGCCAGGGGGACATCCTTGCCCTGCTGGAGGAGCGAAAGCGCCGCCTTGCGGCGGAAGGCCTCTTCGACGAGGCCCGCAAGCGGCCCCTCCCCCGTTTCCCCGAGCGTGTAGCCGTGGTCACCAGCCCCACCGGGGCGGCCATCCGGGACATCCTGAACGTCCTGGGCAGGAGGAACGCGGGGATCCGGGTGGTCGTCCTGCCCGCCGCGGTCCAGGGTGCCGACGCCCCCGCCGAGATAGCCCGCCAGATCCGCACCGCCAACCGGTACCGCATGGCAGAGGTCCTGATCGTCGGGCGCGGGGGCGGCTCCCTGGAGGACCTCCTGGCCTTCTCGGACGAGGAGGTGGTCCGGGCCGTGGCGGAATCGGAGATTCCCGTGATCAGCGCCGTGGGCCACGAGATCGACTGGGCCCTCTCGGACTTCGCCGCGGACCTCCGGGCCCCCACCCCATCCGCGGCCGCGGAGCTCGTGTCCGAAAGCCGGGGCCGCCTG
>JBGSPT010000331.1:0-8481 GCA_041738475.1 Treponematales bacterium | reverse complement strand
GCTTCCCCGGCGGCGACCCCGCGGTAATCCGCAAGGGCATGGCCCTCCTGGGCCTCCTCCTCCTGGGGGGCTACGAGCGGGACCGGGCGAAGGACGCCGCGAGCGGGGAGTACAATCCCCTGAACTCCGGGGCGTGGAAGGCCGAGGAGGTCCGGGCGCGGCTTCAGGCCGAGGCGGCCTCCGCCAAGGTTCCGGAGCTGGACGCGATCATCAGCACCGACGAGGCGTCGGTACGGGGGTACTGGGATGGCTGAGACGAAGAAAGAAATCAACCCGCTGGCTCGTATCGGGAGGTTCACCTCTCTGGTCTTCGTGGCGGGAAGTGTGCTGATGTTCGGACTCTGGATGTCCCGGGGATGGGGCTTCGTCAAGACCATAACCTACCCGTACATCGGGCTTCAGCTCCTGGTAGCCCTGCTCTTTTACATCAGCTCCCGCAGCCCCAAGCTGTACATCATCCAGCCGATCCTCTTATTGATACAAGCTCCTATCAACTTCCTGGATTCTCACGACTCCTTCTACGGCCTGGGCTTCTTCGTGATGGCCGTCCTTCTCCTGTTCAAGATCGGATTTTTCGAACGGGGCCGGATCCCGAAGGTCATCGGGCTCCTGGTATATCTATACGGATGGGAACTCTACGCGGCCATCCGGGCGGGAAGAAATACCGGGTTGTCCCTGACCCCGGTGTTCTTCGTGACGGTCTTCCTGATCTTCCTGTACATCCTGTACAAGGAGCAGGTCATCGTCTACCTGAAACAGCCCAAGCCCCTCCTGGATCTCCAGGCCAAGGGACTCGCGGATACTGAGGCCGCCTACATCCTGGCCCTGGCCAAAGGCCTCAACGTCAAGGAGATCGCCGGGAAGTACGAGGTGTCCGAGTCCACGGTGCGGAACACCCTGGCCCGGGCCTACAAGAAACTGGGGGTCCAGGACAAGGCCGAGCTGTCCACCTTCCTGTCGGACTACACCCTGCCCGAGGGCTGAACGACCGCGGGCCGTTCCCAAGCCGGCGTGCTCCCGGAATCCCGCGCGCCGAACCCGCGCCTGCGAACGGAGGCATCCATGGCGTTCTTCGAACCCTTCCGGCTGGAGCGCTTCTTCGCCCGCTGGGAGTTCTCCGCCCCGCATCTCCTGTGCTGCTCCGACTGCGAGAGCGTCCCGGTCTCCGACCTGGCGGCCCTGGACCCGGGCCTTCCGGAACGTCTTTCGTCCCTGCGCCTGGGCTACACCGAGACCCGGGGCTCCCCCTCCCTCCGCGAGGCGATAGCCCGGGAGTACCCCGGGGCCTTGCCGGAGGAGATCTTCGTGCATTCAGGGGCGGAAGAGGCCATCCTGAACCTCTGCCTGGCCCTCCTTTCCAAGGGGGACCGGGTGGTGGTCAATTATCCCTGCTACCAGTCCCTGGCGGAGATCCCCCGGGCCCTGGGCTGCGAGGTCCTCCCCTGGGAATGGCGGGAAGCCTGGGGCCGCTGGGCCCTGGACCCCGGCGACCTGGACCGCATCCTCCGCACGGGTCCCGATCCGAAGCTCATCGTCCTCAACGCCCCCCACAACCCCACCGGGGGCCTTCCGACAAGGGAAGAATTCGACGCCATCGTTGCCTCCGCCCGCCGCGTCGGGGCCGTGGTGCTCATGGACGAGGTCTACCGCCGCCTTGAGCACGATCCCGCTCGGCGCCTTACCTCCATCCGGGACGCCTACGAGAACGGGGTGGCCCTGGACGTCCTTTCCAAGCACGCGGGCCTGGCGGGCCTGCGGATCGGGTGGCTGGCCACCCGCCGGGCGGACATCCTGGATGCCGTGGCCCAGGTCAAGGACTACAACTCCATCTGCTCCTCCGGCCCCAGCGAGGTGATCGCCGAAACCGCGGTCCGGCACCTGTCGGCCCTGGTGGACCGGAACCGACGCATCGTGACCGAAAACCTCGCCCTCCTCCGGCGCTTCTTCTCGGACCGCCCGGACTTCGCCGAATGGACCGAGCCCGAGGGTTCCTCCGTGGGCTTCCCGCGCCTGGCCTTCCAGGCGGACGCCGAAGCCGTGGCCGAACGCCTGGTGCGGGAAACCGGGGTCCTCATCCTTCCGGGATCCTGCTACGGCTGGGACTCCCGGTACTTCCGGATCGGGTACGGCCGGGCGACGATGCCCGAGTCCCTCGCCCGGCTCGCGGAATGGCTGGACCGGACAGGCCCGTGACCTTCGCCGCGGCTCCCAAGCGGCCCGACAGCCTCGTCCCCACCCCCATTCTTCAACAGACCGCCTTCTGGAGCCGGGTCAAGGCCCGGACGGGATGGATTCCCCAGGCCTTCGACCTCCGGACCGACGGGCTTCTGGGGGACCTCCTCGTGATCCGAAGGCCCGCCGGCCCGGACTCCCAGATCGCCTACGTCCCCTTCGGACCCGAGCCCCTCCCGGATGATGCGGCTAGGGGACGGTGGTTGGAGCAGGTTTCCGAGGCCCTATACCCCCACCTTCCCGACACCTGCGTCTTCGTCCGTTACGATCTGCCCTGGGAATCCCCCTACGCGCGGGAGCCGGACCGGTACGACCCCGACGGAACCTGGGCCGGGAATCCCGACGACCCTATCCGGGAACTCCGGATGAACTGGGGCACCGAACGGGGAAACCTGCGGAAAGCTCCCACCGACGTCCTCCCCCCGGACACGATCCTCTTGGACCTCGAGCCGGAGGAGGACCGGCTTCTGTCCAGAATGAAGCCCAAGACCCGGTACAACATCCGACGGGCCGAGCGCCGGGGAGTCCGGGTCCGGGCTGGATCCTTCGGGGACCTGGAAGCATGGTACCGCCTCTACCGGGAAACCTCCCGGCGGAACGGGATCACCCTCCACGGTATCGAGCATTTCCGGTCCATCTTCTCGGTGCCCCTGGGAGGATCCGAGGAGGCCGCCCGCCCGCGCCTGCTCCTGGCGGAGCGGGACGGAATACCCCTGGCGGGCATGATCCTGACGATCGCGGGACGACGGGCCACCTACCTGTACGGCGCCTCCTCCTCGGAAGGGCGCTCCCTCATGGCGCCCTATGCCCTCCAGATGGAGGCCATCCGGCGTGCCCGGGCCGCGGGATGCCGGGAATACGACCTGTTCGGAGTCTCCCCCGGTCCCGACCCCGGGAACCCCCTGCACGGACTGTACAGGTTCAAGACCGGCTTCGGCGGGAGGCTCTTCCATCGGCAGGGGTGTTGGGACTATCCGTTCGATCCTGAGAGATACTCCCAGTACCGGGCGCGGGAAGCCGCGTCGAAGGGGTTCCATACGGTGAACGGTGGACAGTGAACAGTGAACAGAAACGGCGCCCAGCCCGAGGAGAGGCGCCTTCACCCGGACCTACCGTACACTGTCCACGGTTAACCGTTCACCGCACGTAGAGCTTTCTTCGGCCCTCACGGCCCTCTTCCCGCAAAAGGCCCGCCCGGGCCAGGGCATACAGGACCTTCCGCGCCCGGGTCGGCGCGATCCCCAGGGCACGGCCCAGGGTTTCGGAGTTCCAGGGCTGCGGGAGATCCGGCGGGATAAGGCCCAGCCAGTCCTCACGGGTCTCACAGCTGGCGGTTCCGACCACCTCCTCCAAGAACCGGTCCTCCGTGCGGTCGCCCCGCCTCCGCCAGGATCCCGTCCCGTCCCGGACCCTCACCTCCGAAGCCCGGATCAGGAGGGCTTCCACGGAGACCCCGGGAAGGGCGATCAGGTCCGGGGCCTTCACAAGCTCGTCGAAGAGACTCCAGAGGTCGCCGCGCCTGGGGCTCCTGCGGGTCGACACGATGCGTCCCGTTTCCGGGTCCCGCCGCCGGATCACCAGGGTTTCAGCGATGGGATGCACCACCCGCACCCGGATCCCCGCACTCGTCAGGGTGCGCACCTTGGGCAGAAGGGCGTAGAGATGCCGGGTCTGGACCTCCACGACGGATCCGTCCGACCGGAGGAGGTCGACCACCCGCCCCCCGACCGCGGCCTCGATCCGGTCCCCGGGACCGGCAAGGAGGCGCTTCACCTGGTCGTGGAGGGATCGTTCCGAGTAGAGGTTGATACCCGAGCGCTCCGCGGCCAGAAGGGCGCCCGGATGGTCCGGGTTCAGGGCCATTCGAGTTCCGCCGCCACCTCGTCCACCAGGAAGACCGACGGCGCCTCCGGAACGTCCCGCCAAGCCTCGTCGTTGGTCAGGATCGCCTCGGCGCCGTGGACCAGGGCGGTGGCCAGGTGCACGGCGTCCGCGAAGGACACCCCGAAGCGGGAGGATCCCGGATCCCCGGGCCGAAGTCCCGGGAGCTTCCGGGACCGGGGGTCGAAGGTCCCCTCGCCCAGGATGCGGGCGGCCCGCTCGGCAACCTCCACGTCCACGGGAACCAGGACGAGCAGGGAGGAATCCGCCAGGAAACGACGGTACCGCAGGGCGAGTTCCCGGTCTCCCCGGGACAGGGGGCGCTCCAATAGCTCGGTCATCGCGAGGACCGAGGCGAAGGGCCTGCCTCCCGCGGCGCGCACCCGGTCCAGGAAGGCGGAGACCGCGGGTCCACGCCTAGGGACGTCCTCCACCAGATAGACGAGGGCTGAGGAATCCACGAGCACCCGGGCACCCGGGGCCAGGTCGAGGTCCATGAACCAAAGCATAGCCCCGCGGTCGGCAGCTTGTCGATATCGCTTCTCCGCAACCGGGGGCCCGCGGCGGAGGGAGGACGCAGACTTTCATGAGTATCATAACACCAGGTCCGGCTTGCGGATGCCGGCCGCACGTATTATCCTTCCAGCCGGGGCCCAGCCGCCCTCTAAAAGGAGCTTCCATGAAGAGTCTCATGCCCCTCGTCCTCATCGCGGTCATCCTGGCCCTCCTGGTCGTAACGAACCCCACCAAGCAGGACTTCGCCGCCTGGTACGGCAGGCAGGCCGCGGCCTCGGCTCCTTCGGGCACCCTTGGAAAGGCCCTTGGCGGAATCGGCAAGGGCATGGCTTCCGTCGCCGCCTCCGCATACCAGCGGCAGAGCTATGGAGTCCTGAGCGTCTTCAGTCTGGCCAAGGGCGGATCCGCTTACGTCGGGCTGGCAAAGGTCGTCTTCCTGAAGGTCCGCTAGGCTGGTTTCCCGGGGGCCGTCCGTTTCCTAACACAATTCTGTTGCGCGCCTAACGATCCGGACGTACACTGGTAGGTGCTCTCCCGCCTTTGACGGCGGGGATAACGAACAGGAGGATCCAGCATGAAACGGTTTACCCTAGTGATGCTCGCCCTGCTCCTCTGCGCGTCCACGGTCTTCGCGCAGATCCAAATCGACTGGTGGCATTCCATGACCGGCAAGAACGCCCTGGCCTTGGAAGAGCTGGCCAAGCGCTTCAACGACAGCCAGACCGCCTACAAGGTCGTCCCGGCATTCAAGGGCTCCTACAGCGACAGCATGAATGCGGGCATCGCGGCCTTCCGGGCCAAACAGCCCCCCCATATCATCCAGGTCTACGAGGTCGGGACCGCCACCATGATGAACGCCGGCGGAGCCATCTACCCGGTCTACAAGCTCATGAAGGACGCGGGCGAGAAATTCGACCCCAAGGTCTACATCCCCACGATCACCGGCTACTACTCCACTTCCAAGGGCGAGATGCTCTCCCTGCCCTTCAATTCCTCCACGTCGGTCATGTACTACAACAAGGACGCCTTCCGCAAGGCCGGCCTGGATCCCGAGAAGCCCCCGGTCACCTGGCCGGAGTTTTTCGAGGTGGCCAAGAAGCTCAAGGCTTCGGGCATGGAAGGCGGATTCTCCACCAACTGGATCTCCTGGATCCAGCTGGAAAACTTCTCCGCCTGGCACAACCAGAGTTTCGGGACCAAGAACAACGGCTTCGACGGCCTGGACACAACCCTCGTGTTCAACACACCTCTCACGGTGAAGCACTTCGAGACCATCTACGAGCTTTCCAAGGACAAGACCTTCATCTACGGCGGCCGGGAGAACAAGGCCAATCCCCTCTTCACTTCCGGCACCGTGGGCATGCACTTCGAGTCCATCGGCGGGTACGGGAACTTCAAGAACACCTGCAAGTTCGAGTTCGGCGTAGCCCGGCTCCCCTACTACCCCGACGTGAAGGGCGCCCCCCAGAACTCCATCATCGGCGGCGCCAGCCTCTGGGTCTTCAACGGCAAGCCCAAGGCGGATTACAAGGGCGTGGCCAAGTTCTTCACCTTCCTCTCCCAGCCCGAAAGCCAGGCCTTCTGGCACCAGACCACCGGCTACGTGCCCATCACCGTGGCCGCCTACGAGCTGACCAAGAGCCAGGGCTTCTACGACACCAACCCCGGCCCCGAGGTCGCGATCAAGCAGCTGCTGAACAAGGCCCCCACGGGCAACTCCCGGGGTATCCGGTTCGGAAACTTCAACATCATCCGTGAGATCGAGGACCAGACCTGGGAGGATATCCTGGCGGGCAAGATCTCCGTGAAGGCCGGTCTGGACAAGATGGTCGCCGACGGCAACGCGGAGCTCCGCAAGTTCGAACGGCTCTACAAGAAATAAACCCGCTTCCAAAGGGGGGAGCCCGGCGCGCCGCGCCGGGCTCCCGTTCCGGGGCTGCGGTTCCCGCGGCCCCAAAAATCAGCTCTATATCGGGATACGACATGGCGAAACAATACGAGTTCCGGATCAAGGGCCTGCCCTACCTCCTGGTCCTTCCCCAGATGGTCATCGTCTTCATCTTCTTCTTCTGGCCCTCCGCCCAGGCCATCTGGCAGTCCTTCTTCCTCCAGGACCCCTTCGGGGGACAGTACATCTTCGTAGGCCTGGAAAACTACAAGGTCCTGTTCACGGACGAATCCTCCGCCTACGCCCAGTCATTCTGGGTGTCCGTGCTCTTCGCGGTGAGCGTGACCGTCCTGTCCATGTCGCTGTCCCTCTTCCTGGCGGTCCAGGCCAACAAAAAGATCCGGGCCGCCTCGTTCTACAAGACCATGATGATCTGGCCCTACGCCGTGGCCACCCTGATCGCCGGCGTCCTGTGGCTCTTCATGTTCAACCCCAACGTGGGGGTCGTGGCCTGGTTCCTCAAGCACAAGCTGGGCTACGAGTGGCAGTACCTCCTCAATACGGGTCAGGCCCTGACCCTCCTGATCCTGGCAGCCAGCTGGCGCCAGATGTCCTACAACTTCGTCTTCTTCCTGGCGGGCCTTCAGAGCGTTCCCGCCGACTTCATAGAGGCCGCGGCCATCGACGGGGCCGGGCCGGCCCGCCGGTTCTGGAAGATCATCTTCCCGATCCTCTCGCCCACCAGCTTCTACCTGTTAGTGATGAACCTCGTGTACGGCTTCTTCGAGACCTTCCCCATCGTCCATCAGGTCACCGCCGGAGGCCCGGGCAAGTCCACGGCTATCCTGGTGTACAAGGTCTGGAGAGACGGGGTCGTGAACCTGGACCTGGGGGGCTCCTCCGCCCAGTCGGTGATCCTCATGCTCATGGTCATAGGCCTCACCGTCGTGCAGTTCCGCTTCATCGAGCGGCGCGTCAACTACTAAGGGGGCACCGCATGACCGAACACTCCCGTTTCCGGCGCATCCTGCCCCACGTCTTCCTGATCCTTGCCGTGGCCGTGATCCTCTTCCCCATCTGGCTCGTGTTCACCGCCTCAACCCGGACGAACGCCGAGATCCTCTCCGCCCCCATGCCCATCAGCCCCGGATCCCACTTCTTCGAGAACTATCGCCGGGCCATCCTGGAAGGCTCCGCGAACATGGGCTCCCCGGCCCTCAACATGATGAAGAACTCCTTCATCATGGCCATGGGCATCGCGGTCGGAAAGATCGTCATATCCCTCCTGGCTGCCTACGCCATCGTCTTCTTCGACTTCAAGCTCCGGGCCTTCTGCTTCTGGAGCATCTTCATCACCCTCATGCTCCCGGTGGAAGTCCGCATCATGCCCACCTACAAGGTCATCTCGGACCTGGGCCTCCTGAACACCTACGCGGGCCTAATCCTGCCCATGGTCGTGTCCGCCACCGCGGTGTTCCTCTTCCGGCAGTTCTTCCTCTCGATTCCCCGGGAGATCGCCGAGGCCTCCCAGATCGACGGGGCCCACGCCATGCAGTTCTTCCGCCGCATCCTGGTGCCCATGACCCGGACCCCCATAGCGGCCATGTTCGTCATCCAGTTCATCTACGGGTGGAACCAGTACCTCTGGCCCCTCCTGATCACCACCAAGCAGGAGTACTACACCCTCCTCATCGGCATCAACCGGATGATCCAGGGCGCGGACGTAGTCATCGAGTGGCAGATCGTCATGGCCACCACCATGCTGGCCTTGATCCCGCCCGCCCTGGTCGTGGTGGTCATGCAGAAGCAGTTCATCGCGGGGATGACGGACACGGAAAAGTAGGGGGAGCACCCGCGGACGGAAAGCGGAAAGCGCCGAGCGAGGAATCCCGACGGGGCGCTGCGGAATCCCGGGGCCGCGCTTGGCCTCCGGCTTGGAGGCCCGCGCGCCTCCGGAACCGCGC
>JBGSPT010000213.1:0-8717 GCA_041738475.1 Treponematales bacterium | reverse complement strand
AGCCGCGATGCCCCCACGGCCGGCCCGTGCGCCTGCGCTTCGGCAAGGACGAGCTCTACCGGCTGGTCAAGCGCATCCTTTGAGGCGGGGCCCGCACGAGGGCGGGGTCAGAGCCCCGCAAGGAGAGCGTCCACCTCAGCGCGCTTCTCATAGTCCGGCTTTTTCGCCTTGAGATCCGTCAGCACCTTCCGGGCGTTCGCGGAGTCCTTGAGGCCTGCGTACACCTTTCCCAGTTCGAAGTAGGCGTCCCACTCGGAGGGCGCCAGCTTGATCAGCTCCGCGTAGGCGTCCCGGGCTTTCTCGAGACTTCCCGCGGTCACGTAGGCTCGGGCGAGGTTGAGCCGGATCGTCGGGTTCCTTGGGGAAAGCTGGAGGGCCTTCTCGTAATGGAAGATGCTCTTGTCCGTAAGCCCCTTGCGGCCGTAGGCGTTGGCGAGGTTGTTGTTGGCCTCCAGGGAGTTGGGGTCGATCCTGTAGGCTTCCTCCAGGGGGGGCAGGGCCTTGTCGTCGAAACCCGCCTCCAGGTAGAGCTTGCCCAGGTTGATCCGGGGAGGCGCGTAGGCCTTGTCCAGGGCCGCGGACTTCGTGTACGCCGCGATCGCCCCGTCCGCGTTTCCCGCTCCGTCCTGGGCGAAGCCCAGGGTGTACTGATACAGGGCGTTGTTCGGGGCGGCGGCCACGGCCTTCTCCGCGTAGGGCACCGCCTCCTTGGGCTTCCCGAGGTCGATCTTCACGCTGGCCAGGTTGTAGTTCGTGACCGCGTCGGGCTCCACCGCCAGGGCTTCCGTGAAGGTTTTTTCCGCGTCCGCGAGACTCCCCTCCTTCACCTGCGCCAGCCCGAGATCCCTCAGGGCCGTCACGTTTTTCGGCTCGAAGGAGAGGGCGGTCCGGAAGGAGGTGACGGCCCCCTTGGTGTCCCCCCGGGCGGACAGCACCCGCCCGATCTCGATATGGGCCCGCACGTAATCCGGCTTGATCTTGACCGCGGTCCGGAACGCGGTCAGGGCGGCGTCGTTGTTCCGGAGGACCCTCTGGGTGACCCCCAGGTTGTAGAAGGCGGGCTCGAACTTGGGATTCAGGGATCCCGCGGACTCGAAGGACCTCCGGGCTTCCTCGTACTTCTTGAGGGCGAACTGGGCCTTCCCGAGCTCGAAGGCGTACAGGTAATTCTTGGGGTCCAGGCGGGTGGCCTCCTCCAGCTCCTTGACCGCCAGGTCCGGAAGCTTGGAGTCGTTGTAGATCTTGCTGAGGGTATAGTGCGGCCGGGCGTCGGTGGCGTCCTTGCGGATGGCCTCCTGGGCGGTCTTCTGGGCGTCCTTGGCGGACTGGATCCCGTCCGCGCTCTCCGGAGCCCGCTTGTACCCGTCGTAATAGGACTCGGCGATGTCCGCCAGGGTCCGGGCCGCGAACTTGTCCTCCCCGGGGGGAAGGATCTCCTGGGCGGATGCGAAGGACTTGCGGGCCGGGTCATACTGCCCGCCGGACATGGCTTCCCGGCCCTTGCGGACCAGCTCGTTCACCGCCCGCATCTTCTCCTGGAGCTCCGCGCTCTTCTTGGCCAGCTCCGCATCCTCGGCGCGTTTCCGGGCGGCCGCGGCCTCCGCTTCCGCCTTGCGCCGGGCTTCCTCCTCCGCGGCCTTTTCCGCGGCGGTATCCCGGACCGGAGGGGTCGAGGTGCGCTCGATGGTCTGGCCGAGCTTGGATATGGTCTGGGTCAGGGCGTCCTGTCCGCTGCGGTCCTTCTCCGCCTCGGCCCGGGCCTTGTCCGACTCCGCGGCCTTTTTCCGGGCCACGACCTCGTCCCGCAGGGCCCGGGCGTCCGGGTCGTCGGCGTTTTTGATGAGCAGGCGGTCCAAAAGATCCAGGGCCCGGTCGAAATCCCCCTGGTCCAGGTAGTCCCGGGCCAGGCGCAGGGTGTTCTGGCGCTCCCGGTCCGCGCCTCCCCCGGATCCCAGGACGGCGAAGGTTCCGATCCCCGCGGCGATGATCAGAAGGACGGCTATGCCGGCCAGAAGGAGCGTTTTCTTCTTCACGATGAATCTCCCTATCGTCCGTCAGTCTTCCAGGGTGAAGTCTTCGGTGTACCCCTGCACGTCCCCGGAGCCCGCGGAAAGGCTGGTCGTATCCTCCGCGCTTTGCCGGAGGGAATCGGCCACCGCGGCCAGGAGGGCCTGCCGGGCCTGTTCCTCCGCCAGGAGACGGGCTTCCTCCTCGGCCTTGCGGGCCGCCTCGGCGGCCTGGGCCTGGCCGAGCAGGTCTATCACCTTGCGGATGGATTCCGCCTGGGGGCTCGAGGGATTGATGCTGAGGTACACGGTGTAGTCGGAAACCGCGTCGGTATACTTCTCCTGGGCCATCCGGGCGTTCGCCCGGTTCAGGAAGGGAGGGGCCCAGTCGGGCTTGGCCTGGATGGCCTGTCCGTACATCTCCTCCGCGAAGGCGTTCCGTCCCTGGGCAAGGAAGCTGTTCCCCATGTTGAAGTGGAAGACATGGGACAGGGAGAGCGCCGCGGGCAGACCCTTTCGGAAGACCGCCACCGCCTCGTCGTGGCGACCGAGCTGCTGGTAGCAGATGCCGAGGTAGAGCCAGGCCTTCTCGTCCGAGGGCTTTTCCCGGATAGCGCGTTCCAGGAGGGCCGAAGCCTCCTGGGGCTTGTTTTCCAGGAATAGCCGCTCTCCCTGGGCGAAGGACCCGGTTTGGGCCGCGGCCGAGAAAAGGACGGCTAGCGCGAAGACCGCAAGCATGGCGCCGCGGGCGGGCGTCCCTCCTCCGAGTGTCCCGAGATCTTTCTTTTCCCAGTCTCGCACCCTTTGATCCCCCGTTCCTGCTGACAAGATCGGTGATTCTGCTATACTATTTGAGTATACCGCGCCACGGAATATACGAAAAGTAGGACGGCCAGGCCGCCGGGACGCGTCGGGTCCGGCGCCGACGGTGAATCCGCGTCGTCCGACAGGAGTCTGGATGTCCTTTGTGATGATCCTCATCATCGTGATCGGAGCGGGAGTCGGCGTCCTGGCCATCTTCCTGGTCCGCATGGTCGTGACCCCCAAACAGCTGGCCGCAGTGAAGGACATGATCAAGCAGGGCCGGCTTGCCGCGGCAGCCAGGATCGTGCGAGGCATCATCGCCAAGACGCCCACGAGCGCCCCTGCCCATTACTACCTGGGACTCGTCTACCTTGCGGAGGAAAAGCCCGAACTTGCCCTCATGGAGTTCAAGACGGTCAACCAGATCGGCCAGTTCGGCGAGGAAGTCCCGGAAGTCGAATTCCGGACCCGGATAGCGGGCATGTACGAAAAATTCGGCCAGTTCGAGGAAGCCCTCAAGGAGCACATACTCCTGACCAAGCTGGAGAGCGCCGCCGCGGAACACTATTTCAACTGCGGCCGGCTCTTCGACGAGAGGGGCAAGACGGACGTGGGGGTGAAATACCTGCGGAAGGCCCTGGAGTTGGATCCCCGGATGGGCAAGGCCCATGCACGGCTGGGGCTCATCCTGTACAAGACCAAACACCCCGTGGAATCCCGGGCCGAACTCGAGATGGCCATAAAGCTCCAGCCCGAATACCTGGAATCCTATTACTACCTCGGCAAGCTGCTCAAGGAAAGCAACGACTATACCGCGGCCCTCCTGACCCTGGAAAAGGCCCAGCGGAGCCCGGAACTCAAGGTGAAGGCCCTGGTCGAGCGCGGCGGCTGCTACATGAGCATGGGCAACTTGGACAAGGCCGTGGTGGAGCTGGAGCGGGCGGTCAAGCTGGCCAAGGAGGAGGGTGCCCCGGAGGCCCTGTACGGACGCTATTTCCTGGCCATGTGTTTCGAGAAGATGCGGAACCTGGACCGGGCCATCGAGCAGTGGGAGAAGATCTACGCCCGTAAACCCGGCTTCCGGGACGTGGCGGAAAAGCTCACCCAGTACCAGGAATACCGGTCCGACGACAAGATGAAGGACTACCTGACCTGCGGCCGGGAGGAGTTCATCGACCTCTGCAAGGCCGTGACCCAGCAGGCCCTCCAGCTGAACATACGGGACGTGTCCATGACCCCGAACGGGGTGGACATGATCGCAGTGGAGAACGACTCCGAGAAGTGGATGGGCACCAAGAAGATGCCGCGCCTGCTCCGGTATCTGCGGGTCTCGGAAATGCTGGACGATTCCTCCATCCGCTCCCTCCTGGACCAGATGAAGAAACTCGGCATCATCCGGGGCTCCATCATCACCAGTTCGTCCTTCAACAGGGCAGCCCTGGAGTTCGGGGAAAACCGCGCCGTGGAGCTTCTCGCCAAGGATCAGCTTCAGGAACTGCTTTCCAAGACGACGATACCCTCCGGCCCCCATAAATGAGGATCCTCTGCGTCTCGGACCAGGTCGATCCGGTGGTGTATTCGTCGGCCATCCGCGACCGGTTCAAGGACGTGGATCTCGTGCTTTCCGCCGGAGACCTGCCCATGGAGTACCTGTCCTTCATCGTCTCGGCACTCAACAAGCCCCTGCTCTTCGTCTTCGGAAACCACAACCTCGACGAATTGACCTTGTATCGGCCCAGGGCCGATGTCCGGGGCCGTCCCCTGGATGTACCCTGGCCTTCCCGGGATCTCATGGCGAGTTCGGGAGCCGTGTACGCCGGATTCCGGGTGGTTCGGGAAGGAAGGCTCCTGGTGGCGGGTCTGGGGGGGTCCCGATGGTATAACGGCGGCGCCAACCAGTTCACGAACCTCCAGATGGCCCTGCGGGTGCTTTGCCTGATCCCCGCCCTGGTGTGGAACCGGATCTTCCGCGGCCGCTTCCTGGACATTCTCCTGACCCACGCTCCGCCCGCGGGCATCCACGACCGGACGGATCCCTGCCACCGGGGCTTCCTGCCCTTCCTGTGGTTCATGCGCACCTTTCATCCCCGGTTCCTGGTCCACGGCCATGTCCACCTCTACGACCTGGCCTCTCCCAGGGTTTCGGAGTACCGAGGGACCACGGTGGTGAACGCATTCAGCCACTACCTCCTGGAGTGGGAGGACAGGGACTGATGGATCTCCACGCGGAGCGGGCGGAGGAGGACTTCACCCGTGCCCGGACCCGGGAATTCCTGACCCGGATCCAAGGCTTCCTGGATCCTTCCCGGAGGCGCCTCCTGTCCCTGGAGGAGGTTCGTTCCATCCTGAGGCCCGAGGGCGAGACCTATCTGGGGATGCAGGCCGTACCCGTCGACCGCATCGTAGGGAGCGAGGGCCGGTATCGGGACTTCAACCGCCATTTCCTGCCCCGGTTCGACCACCTGCGGCCTCGGTGGGTCCGGGTTGACGTGGCCCATTACAAGGAGGTCATCCTTCCGCCCATCCAGCTGTATGAAGCGGGGGGACTCTACTTCGTCCGGGACGGGAACCACAGGGTGTCCGTAGCCAGGATGCAGGGTACCCGGGCCATCGACGCGGAGGTCGTTTCCCTCAACACCAGGGTCGCCCTGGAGCCCGGGATGGGCTTGGAAGATCTCCGTAGGGCGGTCCTCGGCTACGAGAAGGAACGGTTCTACCGGACCACGGGTTTCCTGGAGGCCACGGGAGACGGGGACCTGGACTTCACAGCCCCGGGCCAATACGACATAGTCCTGAACCATATCCTCGTCCACAAGTACTTCATCAACCAAGGCAAACCCGAGGAAATACCCTTCCGGGACGCCCTGGAATCCTGGTACCGGACGGTCTACGCTCCGATCGCCGTGGTCATCCGTTCGGAGCGCATCGATTCCCGGTTCCCGGGGCGCACGACAGCGGATCTGTACGTCTACATCGTCAAGCACTGGGACCATTTGAAGCGGAAATACGGACTGCCGGTCACGGCTCGTTCCGCGGCGGTGGATTTCTCCTCCCGGTACGGCCAGGGTTTCCGGGACCGGATCCGGGGGGTGCTGTCCGCCCTGTTGGGAAGATAAATTTCTTGATAATTCCAACATGATTAACAAGATGAGAATGGATTAACAAGATAATTATATTTTATGATCCCCTTTCGATCTTGTTCATCCGGTTCGATATCTTGTACATCTTGTTGGATCTATGACTTCAAGCCAAGAAATGGTTCTTGTTTGTAACCTCCCCCAGGGCGCGGTGTTTCTCGTATGCATGGGGTGAGCGAGATTGCCTTCTCGACTCCGTTATGTGGCGCGGCTCCCGGGGGTTCCTCCTTTCCCCCGGGAGCATTTTTTGTCCCCTCCTCCAGGTTGACATTGCCGGGCCTTTAAGGATAAATTCCCTCCCTGATTAAGGAGTTGCCATGGCAGCCATTAGCAAGAACGCTCGTACTTCCAGCACGACCCAGCGATTTTACTGTCCCTGCGGCGGGGAGATACAGATGAAGACCCTGTTCGAGGACGGGAAAATCAAGAACATCGCGGAATGCGAGAAGTGCAAGCGCAAGGAGCGCCGGCCCAGCGATTTTAACTGATCCTAGTCCGAACCGTACGGCCGAAGCGGGGCGCGGGAAGGCGGAAGCCTTCGGCGCCCCGTTTTCATTCCCCGCGCGTATACGATCCGCTCTCCCGGGCATGCCAGGAGTCGATGATCCCCGAGATGGAAGCCCGGGCCCGGGCGAGGACTTCCAGGATTTCCTTCTTCCCCGCCGGCGCAGGGTAGATCCCGGCCAGCCGGACCCTGTATCGGCCGTCTTTCAGGTTCTTCAACAGACTGCGGATGTTCCGGACCTTCCAGCCCCCGTCTATGGCAAGGGCCACGACGGGAAGGGTGCCGCCTTCTTCCAGAATCCTGCGCACCCCGGCTGAATGGAACACCCCCACCGAACCCGTCCGCGACCTGGTGCCCTCGGGAAAGATCACCGGACTGACGCCTTTCCGGGCGCACAGCCGGGCGAACCGGGCCAGCTCATCCATGGCCTGTTTGGCCTCCCCTTTACGGGAAATCAAGGCATGGCCCTGTATCCGCAGTACCGAGGAAACCAGGGGGATGAAGCGTCCCAGTTCCCGCTTGGATACCAGGCGGACCCCGCGGCAGGATCCGAAATAGCTCATGACCACGATGATGTCCAGTAGGCTCTGGTGGTTCGCGACGACCAGGAACCGGCCGGGCAGGTCCGCGGCCCGGTCCCCCTCGTAGAGGAAGCGGAACCCGCCTATCCACCGGAGGGTCAGGAAAAGCTGCCGGATTATGTCGTCCGCAAGCCGGAACGATAGCTCCTCGCCCCGCCCCGTGCCCAGGGCGCGGGCGGCTTTCAGTAACAGATCGTAGAGGAGGAACAGGCAGACGGCGCAGGCTACGAACCAGATCGACCGCAACATTTCACCACTATAGCCGTTTATCCCGGAAACGGCAACGCGGAGGGCGGATGCGGATTTCGTCTATCTATTGACACGGAAAGGCGCATCTGCTAGTTTTTCCTTCAAGCCCGCATCGGCGTCCAGCCGCTGCAGGGCAGCTATGGAACCGATGTTAGGAGTACTTAGTTGGGCAAGAACCAGTCGTCCGCGGAAAAGCGCCATCTCCAGTCCGAAAAGCGCCGGATCCGCAACAAGCGCGCGAAGAGCGAGATCCGCACGGATGCCAAGAAGGTAGTGGCCGCCGTCCAGGGCAAGGACAAGGCCGCGGCGGAAGCCGCCCTCAAGGCCATGATCAAGGATATCGACACCGCTGCCAGCAAGGGGATCGTCAAAAAGAATACCGCGGCTCGCAAGAAGTCGCGGATGCAGCGACTCTTCAACACCCTGTCGGCTTGATCCAGGAAACGCCGCGGTTCGACGGGCGGCGTCTTTCTTTCCGAGCACAAGGTACCGGGGGTTATGATGGCCGAAAAGGTCACGAAAGCTGAGCTGATCGATTCTTTACACGACCGTCTTTCGATCAGCCGGAAGGACATTCACTCCTTGATTGACGGCGTGTTCGAGGAAATCAAGACGGCCATCCTCTCAGGCCGCACCGTCGAGCTGCGGGGGTTCGGAACCTTCGAAGTCCGGGTCCGCAAAGGCCGGAAGAGGGCCCGAAACCCCAAGACCGGGGAACCCGTATCCGTCGCCGATCACGGCGTGGCGGCCTTCCGCCCCGGCCGGGACTTGAAGAAGGCCGCCTGGAGTTTGAAGGACCGGCCGGGACCGGTTCCGAATGGCTCCGACGGTTCCTAGGCGCGAATCGTCGATCGGACCAGCCGCTTCATCCTCCTGTTTCCTGATCTCCCTGGCGCTTTGTGTCCTAGCCTTCCCCAATCCCGTCTTCGAGAAAGGCCTGGGAATCCTCGGGTGGATAGCCCTGGCACCGCTTTTCGCGATCCTTCCCGACCGCAGCCCCCGATCCGCCGCGGGGCTGGGGGCCGCCTTCGGAGTCGCCTTCTACGCCCTTTCCAACCACTGGCTGTGGACCTATCATCCCGCGGCCCTGATCATAGCCTGCGCGTACGCCGCCTTCGGCCTTGCGATCCTCTTCGCGGCGGTTTCTTCCGTCTTCCGGGCGCTTCCCGGGCTCGGATTCCCGGCGCTCCCCTTCCTTTGGGTATCCTACGAATTCCTGCGATCCCGCGGCTTCATGGGGTATCCCTACGGGGTCCTGGGCTACGCGTTCTGGCGGGATCCCTACCTGCTGGCCCTGGCATCCTTTGGAGGAGTCTGGCTCGTATCCCTTGCGGCCTTGGGAGCGTCCTCGGCCGGGGGCCTGGCGCTCCGGAGGATCCTCCTGCGGGCAAGCCCCGCGGATTCCCGGGGCGCCCGGAAAGCCGCGGCTGCCGCG
>JBGSPT010000208.1:0-10048 GCA_041738475.1 Treponematales bacterium | reverse complement strand
ACCCTCGGCGGCGCCCCGGAGGCTCCCTAGAGGTTCTCGATCAGCTCCCAGGCTGAGCTCTTCCGGGTTCCCTCCACGTGACCGGCGTGCAGGAACTCCATCACCCCGGTCTTCAGGACCTCGATGGCCTTGTCGATGTCCGTGATCCGGAAGATGAAGACGGCCTTGTTCTCCGCCTTTTCCCCGAAGCCGTAAACGTACTCGATGTTGAGGTTGTTGGCCTTGAGAATCTCCAGGATTTTCATGAGGCCCCCGGGACGGTCATCGGCCTTCAGAGCGAAGACCTCGACCTCCTTGAGGAAGTAGCCGTGCTGGCGCAACAGCCCGACGGCCTTGTCGGGCTTGTCCACGATCAGGTGGACCGAGCTGAACTCCGTCTCCTCGCTTACGAAGATGCTCCGTATGTCGATATCCCCCTGATGGAGGACCTGGGACAGGGCATAGAGTTGGCCCGCTGTGTTTTCCAGCACGACGCTGATCTGCTTGATCTTCATGACAGACTCCTTACTGCGATTCCGGCCCGGGCCGGTTCAATTGACCATGGAGATGGGCTGGCGGGTGGCTTCGATGGCGTCCCGCCAGAGGCTGCTCTCGGGATCGATCTTCCTGCGCCGGGCGATGGCCACCCCCGTCGGTATATGGACGAACTCGTTGTTCACCATGCCGATCAGGATCCGGGTCTTTCCCGCCATGGCCGCGTGGACGGCGTTGCTGCCCAGGCGGTCGCAGTAGACCGAGTCCACGGGGCTGGCGGGGGAGGACCGGATAATGTAGCTCGGGTCGATGTACTTGAGGTTGACCTCGATCCCCTTCTGCTTGAAGTGGGCGTTGATCGCGTCCTTGAGGAAGATCCCGATGTCCCCCAGCTTCTTGTTCCCAGAGGCGTCGGTGCCCTCGGCTGCGGAAAATTTCTGCCCCGCCCCCTCGGCGGCCACGATGACCGCGTGGTTCCGCTCCGCCAGACGTTTTTCCAGGTGGACGAAGAGGCCGTTGGGGCCCTCCAGGTCGAAGTCCACCTCGGGTACCAGGACGAAGTTCACCTCGTGGACCGCCAGGACCGTGTGGGCCGCGATGAATCCCGATTCCCGGCCCATCAGCTTCACCAGTCCTATTCCGTTGATAGAAGAATGGGCTTCGGTGTGGGCCGCGGTCACCGCCAGGGTAGCCTGGGCCACGGCGGTGTCGAAACCGAAGCTCCGGTCCACGAACAGGAGGTCGTTGTCGATGGTCTTGGGGATCCCGACTACTGAGATCTTCAGGTTCCTCCGCTCGATCTCCTCGGCGATCGCCAGGGATCCCTTCTGGGTTCCGTCCCCCCCGATGGTGAACAGGATGTTCACGTTCATGCGCTCCAGGGAGTCCGCAATGTCCGAGGTCCGGTCTCCTCCGCCCCGGGAGGACCCCAGGACGGTTCCCCCGAGCTTGTGGATGTCGTCCACCACCTCGGGGTTCAAGGGCCGGACGTCGTAGCCGTAGTCGGGTATCAGGCCCCGGTAGCCGAAGCGGATTCCGGAGATACGGCGGACCCCGTAGCGGTACCACAGGCAGCGGACCACGGAACGGATCACGTCGTTCAGTCCCGGGCCGAGTCCCCCGCAGGTTACGACGGCCGCGTGGACATGCTGGGGGGCGAAATATAGCTTTTCCCGGGGGCCCGCCTTCTCGAAGAACTGGGTCAGGTCGGAGATCTCCCCCGCCTGGACGTGGACGTCGTGTCGCACTAGGTCCTCGTCCTTGATGTAGTTGGCGATCCCGTCCCCCACGGTGTTGGAGAGCTTGATGGGGGACTGCAGGGAGCACGTTCCGAGGCTGGGCACGAGGCGGTCGTTCACGGGAACCTCCTTCCGGGACAGGATCATTGTAGAGGAAGGAGGATGCTTTTTCCACAGCCTGCCGGGCCCTGTCAGGGCACGGCAGGCCCTTCCACGGGCCGGCTGAATGCTCGGTCTACTCCCCCGGGTCGAGCGGAAACATGTGGAAACCCGGCCGGAACCCATGGTACCCTTTCCTGGTCGAGTCCCTGACCCCCCGGGACTGGTTCAGGAGGTCCGCATGAAGGAATTCAAATCCGAATCGGTACAGGATATCCGTCTCGCCTTCGACGAGCTTCCCCCGGACCCGGTATTCGTTCCCGGGATACGGCGGGCTCCTCGAAGGGACGCCCCCCTCACCCCCGCCCAGGAAATCCTTGCCCTCAAGAACGCCCTGCGGTACATACCCGGGCGCTGGCACGAGAAGCTGGCCCCGGAATTCCTGGAGGAACTCCGGACCCGGGGACGGATCTACGGATACCGCTTCCGCCCCGAAGGCGCCCTCAAGGGAAAGCCCGTCGACTCGTACACGGGCCGCTGTGTCGAGGGGAAGGCCTTCCAGGTGATGATCGACAACAACCTGGACTTCGACGTGGCTCTCTACCCCTACGAGCTCGTGACCTACGGGGAGACCGGACAGGTCTGCCAGAACTGGATGCAGTACCGCCTGATCAAGAAGTACCTGGAGGTCCTGGACGAGGAATCCACCCTGGTGATCGAGTCCGGACATCCCCTGGGGCTCTTCAGGAGCCACCCCCTGGCCCCCCGGGTGATGCTCACCAACGGGCTCATGATCGGGATGTTCGACAACTCCCGGGACTTCGCCGTTGCCGCCGCCCTGGGGGTGGCCAACTACGGGCAGATGACGGCCGGAGGATGGATGTACATCGGCCCCCAGGGCATCGTCCACGGGACCTTCAACACCCTGCTGAACGCCGGACGCCTCAAGCTGGGCATCCCCGCGGACAAGGACCTGGCCGGCCGGCTTTTCGTCTCCAGCGGCCTGGGGGGCATGTCCGGAGCCCAGGGCAAGGCCGCTGTCATCGCGGGCGCGGCCTGCGTGATCGCCGAGGTGGACCCCAGCCGGGTGGAGACCCGGCTCTCCCAGGGCTGGGTGGACGCGGTCGAGGAGACCCCCGAGGCCGCCTTCCGCCGGGCGGAGGAAGCCAGGGGGGCGGGCAGGCCGATCGCCGTCGCATACCAGGGAAACGTGGTGGATCTCCTGGAATGGGCCATCGCGAAGAATCTGAAGATAGACCTGCTCTCCGACCAGACCTCCTGCCACGCCGCCTACGAGGGCGGTTACTGCCCCGCGGGGCTTACCTTCCCGGAGCGCACCCGGATGCTCCGAGAGGAACCCGCCCGGTTCCGGACCCTGGTGGACGGGTCCCTCCGGCGCCATTTCGAGGCCATCCGGGCCCTGTCCGCCCGGGGGACCTACTTCTTCGACTACGGCAACTCCTTCCTTAAGGCCGTCTGGGACGCGGGTGTGAAGGAAGTGTCCCGGAACGGCACGGACGAGAAGGACGGCTTCATCTTCCCCAGCTACGTGGAAGACATCCTGGGACCCGAGCTCTTCGACTACGGGTACGGCCCCTTCCGGTGGGTCTGCCTGTCCGGCAAGCCCGAGGACCTGGGGAAGACGGACCGGGCGGCCATGGACTGCATCGACCCGAACCGCCGGGGCCAGGACAGGGACAACTGGGCCTGGATCCGGGACGCGGAGAAGAACCGCCTGGTCGTCGGGACCCAGGCCCGGATCCTCTACCAGGACGCCATGGGGCGCACGAAGATAGCCCTGCGGTTCAACGAGATGGTCCGGAACGGCGAGGTGGGGCCCGTCATGCTCGGCCGGGACCACCACGACTGCGGGGGCACGGACAGCCCCTTCCGGGAGACCTCCAACATCAAGGACGGTTCCAACGTCATGGCGGACATGGCCGTCCAGATCTGGGGCGGCAACGCCGCCCGCGGGATGAGCCTGGTGGCCCTGCACAACGGGGGAGGCGTAGGGATCGGCAAGGCTATCAACGGGGGCTTCGGCCTGGTGCTGGACGGATCCGAGCGGGTGGACAAGATCATCCGGATGGCCATGCCCTGGGACGTTATGGGCGGGGTCGCCCGTCGATCCTGGGCCCGGAACGGGCACGCCGTCTCCACCTGCGAGGAATTCAACCGGATCTACTCCGAGTACGGTCGGATCACCCTACCGTACGTGGCGGAGGAGGGGAAGCTTGAAACTCTGGTTCGGAGTATGAAGGAAGAGTCGTAACGCCATCCGAGACATGCGAAAAGACTGACCGATTCACAGAGGAGCAACGGTATGGATTCCGCCAGGGGACTCGTATCCATCACCGAATACGCCAAGCTCAGGGGTGTCACTTCGGAAACCCTGCGTCATTACGACCGAATCGGATTGCTGAAGCCCGTGGAGACCGACGCAGTTTCTGGGATGCGATATTACTCCCTTGCCCTGGACCAGGAAAAGCTAGGCACAATCCTGGAACTCAAGCAGCTGGGCATGAGCTTGGACGAGATAAAGGCTTTCCTTCGGGACAGGACCTTCGACAAGAGCTTGACGACGTTGAAGGCGAAATATATCGAATTGGAAAGCAGACTTCGATCCTTCGAAAAACTCAAGACCGGGCTCGGGAAAATGATCGAAAGCATGGAACATCTCCGGGAAAAAGAGATAGATATCCGGGAAGTTCGATTCCGACGGATCAAGACGAGGGAAGTCCTGTTCTCCGAGGAAGTCACGACGGGAGAAATCGAGGTGAACCGGGCGACGATCCTCCTCGAAACAAGGCTCAGGAAGCTGGCGCCCATCATGGGGTACGTACGGTACGTCCTGGTGTTTCCCGAGAAATCATGGAATATTCCGGAACACCGGTGCAAAGTGGGTATCCTTGTAGAGCCCGGGGAAATCAATACCCCGGAGATCTCCCGAATCGTTGGCGGACACTTCGCCTGCAAGTACGGATACGGCCATCCTCTGAGCATATCGGAAGAGCTATCGCATATTCTGGAACACTGCGAACGGAAGGGATACGAACTCGCGGGCGATGCGATCGAGGTAGTGACGGTCGACATGAGCCTGACGGATGTTCCGGAAGAAAATGTGTACGAATTGCAGGTTCCGGTACGGAAAGCGGTCCGTAGTACCGGATAGGGACCCGGACGGGCCGGCACTCCCTCATTCTGAAGATTTATCTGGCTCCCCGACAGTGACATCGCCTCCGTGATCCGGCCGCCCCCGGGTTCCGACGCCCGTATACTCTCTATTGATATTTCATATTTTACCTTGACATTTGTGTTACACAAAGGTCTATACGTGAAACCTGAGTAGGAGGGAAACCATGTATATGTTCAAGAGGGCCATCACGGCGAAGCCGGGGCCGAACTTTCACGAGGGACTTACCGGGGAATTCGGAGATCTCGGCGTTCCGGATCTTAAGAAGACCCTGGAACAGCAGGCGGAATACAACCGGGCTCTCCGGGAATGCGGCCTGGAAGTACTGGAGCTAGAAGCCGACGAATACCCCGATTCCACGTTCGTGGAGGATGTGGCCGTGTTGACGGATCGCTGTGCCATCATCACGAACCCTTCACCGGTGAGCAGGAAGGGCGAAACCAAGAGGATCGAGAAGGTCCTGAAACAGTATTTCGATACCCTGGAATACATCCGTGATCCCGGAACCGTCGAGGGCGGCGACGTGATGCGCATTGACAACGACTTCTACATAGGGGTTTCCAAGCGGACAAACCGGGAAGGGGCGGAACAGCTCGCCTCGATCCTGGAGCGTTACGGCTACACAGCGACCCTGGTCCCCATGAGCAAGATGTATCACCTCAAGGGATGCGTTTGTTACCTGGGCGACGGGTATGTGATCCTTTCCGGCGAGCTCGTGGGCAACAAGGTGTTCGACCGGTACAAGCAGATCATAGCAGATCCGGAAGAGGCGTACTGCACAAATTCCATGAGGATCAACGACTTTGTGATCGCCCCCAAAGGGCATCCCAAAACGATGAAGAAGATGGAGGACGCGGGTTTCAGGATCATCGAGGTCGACATGAGCGAATTCAGGAAACAGCAGGGGGGATTGACCTGCAAGTCCTTGAGGTTCTAAGTGCCCGAAAAACGTGCCGACGGCGCTGCCAATATTAGCGAACATACTGGCCCTGTGGATTCTCGCCCCGAAGTTCGTCCAGCTCTTGAACGACTACAGGACCCGGCATATGGGGATAGGGAAGGTCGATTCTGGATTCAAGGTGTTATGTACGGATCAGGCGAAATCCGGTGACACGGGGAAGTCAGCTTAGCCCTGGATCCCGGATCCGCAGGTTCAACCGGGACTGAGGGCCTTCCGTACCGTTTCGACAGAAGGGTTATCCCGGGACAGGTGGAGGTTCGGAACCTCCTGCCCCGGCGATTGCGCCCTCCGCCCCGTGCCCTTTCCTCTACCCGAACTTTTTCCTCATGAAGCGCCGGTAGGGCTTGGCGAACCAGGGGATGTTGTCGAAGATGTCCCCCCAAAGGTCGTAATAGTCCCTCTGGTAGAGGATCCGGCCGTCCCCGGAAAGGCCCAGACGGGTTGCCCCGTAGATGGTGGAGCTGGGGTAGCCCTTGAAGATCATGGTCATCTCCCATTGCAGGAAGACGCAGTCCCCTCCGTGGACAACGCTGGGTACCTTCATTCGGAGCTGCTGACAGCGGTCCGTCAGGCGGCGGCAGAGTTCCTTGAACTCCCCGATCCCACGGATCTCCTGGATGCTGTCCCGGAAGACCACGTCCTCGTGGTAATACGGGAAAATGTGGGACCAGTCGGGCTTACCCTCCCGGTTGTACGTCCGGGACCAGAGTTCCCGGATCTCGTCGGCGGTCAGGGCTGCGATGGAACGTTTGTCTTCCACGAAATTGTCCTTGCATGATAAAATCGAGAATGTATTTCAGGATATCGACACCGGAACCGGATTGCAAGGACTTTCCATGAACGCCAGAACCGCCCGGTACATCCGGGAATACAAGTGGTCCAATATCTTCGCCATGATCCGGAACAACGGACTCGAGCCGAGGATCTGCCCCGAGGACTTTGCGGGCAGGCTCGTGGTCGTCACCGGCGCCACCTCGGGGATCGGCCGCGCCGTAGCCCGGAAGTACGCGTCCCGGGGGGCGGACCTGCTGTGCGTCAACCGGAATCCCGACAAGTCGGAAGCCCTGCAAAGGGAGATCGAGGGTGAGTTCGGGACGCGCTGCGAGTACAGGATCGCCGACCTCTCCAGCCTGAAGGATATTCAGCGTACCGCCGAAGACCTGGCGCGGCTGGAATCCCCCATCGACGTCCTCATCCACAACGCCGGGGTGTATCTGACCCGGCGGGAGCTGACGGCCGACGGCCTGGAAACGACGCTCGCGGTCCATTACCTTTCGTCCTTCATCCTGAACTACCTCCTGATGGACAAACTCAAGACCCAAGGCAGGGCTCGGATCCTCCTGGTGGGTTCCGAGGGGCACCGTTTCGCCGCCTGGGGCCTCCGCCTGGACGACCTGAATTGGGAGCGGAGGAAGTACTCGGGCCTCGCGAGCTACGGATCGGCGAAGCTGGCCCAGCTCCTTTCCATGATCGTGTTCGATGGGCGCTTCCGGGGCACGGGGGTCACGATCAACGCCATGCACCCCGGGGCGGTGAAGACCGAAACCGGACAGGAAAACGGGCCGGTGTATCGCTGGTTCAAGCGGAGCTTCTTCGATAAAACCCTGAAATCCCCGGAAATCTCAGCGGAGGCCCTGTACTACCTGGGGGTCTCGAAAGAACTGGAGGGGGTCAGCGGGAAGTTCTTCAACCTGAGCACCCAGGAGGAACCGGCCCCGCCGGCCCGGGACCGCGAAGCCGCCCGGGAACTTTGGGAAGAGACATTGAAAATCATACATCTGAAGGAGGAAGGCCATCGGGAAGGGCCTTCCCAGCGGGGAGCGTAAAAACCATGAGCGATACCATGTACGATGCCGTCGTGGTCGGCGCCGGGATGGCCGGACTGACCTCGGCCGCGTATCTGTCCCGGGCGGGGAAGAAGGTCCTGCTGATCGAAAAGAACGACGAGGTCGGCGGGCTCGTGAACTCGTTCTCCAGGAACGGGTTCCGCTTCGACGCCGGGGTCCGGGCCCTGGAGGACGCCGGGATCATCCGGCCGATGATGAAGGACCTGGGCATCGAACTCGAGACCGTACCGAGCCCCGTTTCCCTGGGGATCGAGGGCGAGATCCTCAACATCGAGGGGCTCGAGAGCCTCGACGGCTACCGGGAACTCCTGAAGAGGTTCTATCCCGGAAGCGGAGGCGAGATCGACGCCCTCATCAAGATCATCCGGAAGATCATGAAGCACATGGACGTGCTCTACGGAATCGAGAATCCGATGTTCAAGGATCTTCGTCGGGACTGGAATTTCCTGTTCGGGACACTCCTGCCCTGGTTCCCGCGGTTCCTGTCCACGGTGGGGAAGATCAACCGGATGCAGTATCCCGTGGAGGACCGCCTGGAATCCCTCCTCTCGAACCCGTCCCTGCGGGACATCGTCTCCCAGCACTTCTTCCAGAACACCCCGACCTTTTTCGCCCTGAGTTATTTTTCCCTCTACCTCGACTATTTCTACTTCAAGGGCGGCGTCGGGAAGCTGTCGGAGGCGCTGAGGGACAAGATCCTGGAGCGGGGAGGCGAGGTACGGACCGGGACGAAGGTGACCGAAGTGTCTCCCGCGGACCTGACCGTTACGGACGACAAGGGCGGCCTTTATTCCTATCGCAGCCTGGTCTGGGCTTCGGACCTGAAAACCCTGTACGGGATGATCGAACCCGACGCCCTGCCCCCGGGAATCCGGGCGGAGTTCGAGGACAAGAAAGCTGAGATCCTGGCGGCGGGGACGAGCGAATCCGTATTCACCCTCTTCCTGGAGGTAGACGAGCCCCTGGAAAGTTTCCGGAAGATCGCCCACGGCCATTTCTTCTATACCCCCTCCCGGCGGGGACTGGGCCGGACGCACCGGTCGGAGCTCGCGGATCTATTGAAGAATTTCGACCGGATCGAGAAGACCGAGCTCCATTCCTGGCTCGACCGGTTCACGGCCCTGAACACCTACGAGATCTCCGTCCCGGGCCTCAAGGACGAGACCATGGTCCCGCCCGGCAAGACGGGCGTGATCGTGAGCTTCCTGGCGGAATACGAGCTGTTCAAGAAGGTCGAGGAGGCGGGTCTGCTCGGGGAATTCGTCTCCGGACTGGAGGACCGCGTCATCCGGGTCCTCTCCGAATCGGTCTATCCGATGCTGAAGGACAGGGGCTTGGAAAAGTTCTCCTTCTCGCCCCTGTCCATCCGGGCACGGATCGCCAGTTCCGGCGGATCCATCGTGGGCTGGCGTTTCCGCAAGGACCTGCCGGTTGTCCACGAGATCCAGGCCGCCGCCCGCTCCGTCCGGACGCCCCTGCCTTCGGTGTACCAGGCCGGCCAGTGGGCCTACAGCCCCGCGGGGGTGCCCATGTCGATCCTGACCGGGAAGCTGGCGGCCGACGCGGTGCTGAAGGGGAAATGACCCCGGTAGACGGGGCGGCGCGTCGCATCATTCCAGGAGCAGGGAGCCTATGGCCTCGGCGTAGATCTCCGTGCAGGTGCGGATCTCCTTCAGGGTCATCCGCTCGTCCGCCTGGTGGCAAAGGTCCGGCATCCCCGGCAGGATGGGTCCGAAGGCCACGTGGTTCGGCAGGGCCTTGGCGTAGGAACTGCCCGGAACCCGGATGAAGCCGCCGGGATCCCCGGTGACGGTACGGTACGCCCGCAGAAGGGACTTCATGTGGGGCCGGTCGGCGGGCACGTACACCGCGGGCAGGAAGGACTCCAGGCGGAAGGTGAACCCGTAGGATCTTGCGGCCGCGGAAAACGCCGACTCCAGGTCCCCCCGGCCCAGGCCCCAGGCTGTCCGCAGGTTGATTCCGAGGGTAAACGTTTTTTCGTCCGAAGCGGCCATGTCCGGGGAGACCACGGTGGGTCCCGGCAGGTCCACCCCGGGATTCTTCCCTCCGGCCAGGACGGCCAGGTCTTCGGCGGGGCGGCCGCCGTCCAGGGCGCGGAGGATGAAGTCCGCGGGCCCCCAGGACCCGATGCCCGAAAGCGCGGCGCAGAGCCTTGAGAGGGCGTTTTCTCCCAGCTCGGGGGTGGAGGAGTGGGCGGCCCGGCCCCGGGCGGAAA
>JBGSPT010000200.1:0-9619 GCA_041738475.1 Treponematales bacterium | reverse complement strand
ATCCCGGGACCTGCGGCTACAGCGACTCGGACCGCCCGGGCCGCGGACTCCGGTTGTACCGAGGCCCCGGAGACGTACCCGGAAAACTGAAGCACCGCTCCCAGGCCCAGGACGGCCAGAGAGGAACTTGTCTGGCGCAGGAAGGTCATGACCCCCGCGTACAGTCCTTCCTGACGGCGTCCCAGGGCCGCTTCCTCAACGTCCACGGTCTCGGGAAGCATGGCCCAGGGGTAGGCGTAGGCCGTGCCCATGCCGATGCCGACGAAGGCCGCCAGACCGATCACCTGGACGGAAGGTGCCCCGCGATCCAGCAGGGCGAGACCGGTAAGTCCGACCAGCCAGAGTGAAGCGCCGGCCAGGTAGCCGGTCCGTTTCCCGAAGCGCCGGGAGATCGCCGCGTGGACGGGCAGGCTGGCCGCGGCGGCCAGGAGCAGGGCGGCCATGACGGGGGTGTACAAGCCCGGGGCCCGGAGCCAGTGGTTCAGGTAATACACGAAGGCGGCGGACAGAAGATCCGTCCCCAGGAACGAGAAAAGGTAGATCAGCACGAGGATCCGGAAGGACCGGTTCGCGAAGGCGCTTCGGAACGAATCCACCACTCCGGACCTCGGGTTCTCCGGTTTTCCCAGGCCCTTGCCTTTGAAGAAAAAGAACATGAAAAGCCAGAGGATCCCGAAAAGGGCGCCGGCCCCCCAGCCCATCGCGGTGAAGCCCGCGGCCCGGTTCCCGGAAAGCTCGAAGGCATCCACCACGAGTTTGGGAACGACCGCGGCGATCAGGCCGGAAAGGATGGAGAACGCCATCCGTACCGCCACCAGGCGGGTCCGCTCGTCATAGTCCGGGCTCAGCTCCGGTGCCAGGGCGGCGTAGGGGGTCATGAGGGCGGAGAACACGAGGACCGAAAGGACGTACACGGCTCCGTACCAGAGGCCCTGGGCCGTCGGATCGACGAAGGGCGAGGGACTCCAGAGGGTCCCGTAAACCAGGGCGGCCGGGAGGCTCAGAAACAGGAACCAGGGAGCCCTGCGCCCCCAGGGACTGCGGGTGCGGTCCGTAAGGACCCCGAGGGCCGGATCCACCAATCCGTCGGCGATGCGTCCGGCGAACAGGACGCCCCCCGCGGCCAAGGGTTGGATGCCCACGGTATCCGTAAGATACCACAGGAACAGCAGGGATATGACGGTGACAGAAGCTCCGCCGTAAAAATCCCCCAGGCCGTACGCCAGCCGGGTTCCCCAGTCCAGGCGGGAGGCTTCTCCTTCCCTTTTCATGCAGTCTCCTTGGCCGCCGTGCCTCCCGGAGGCTGGGCCGATGATCGCGGGATCCGGCGATTCCTCCGCCGTTCGAGCAGGGATCGTAGCCTCTGCTGCTTCCTTCTGTCCACGGGAAAGAAAGCCGCCAGGACAAGGGTCGGAATGAGGACGAAGATCACACCCGGACCTGTCAAGAACCGGATGGCGGACAGGGCGGAAGGCTCCTGTAGGAACACCCGCGCCCCATCCGGAGGGGCGGCGTATCCGGAGCGTCCGAGCACCTGCAGGGCCAGGAAGGTGGCCAGTGCGGTGGCGAGTTTACGCACGAAGGTAACGGCCCCGTAGTACAGTCCCTCCCGGCGCTCCCCCGAGCGCAGCTCGTCCCAATCGATCGCCTCCGGGAACATGGACTCCGGCAGGACATGTGCGCAGGAGGTGAACAGGCCCGCCAGGGCCGCCACCCAGAGGCTCGAAGATAGCCGGTCCCGGGGAAGCAGGCCGATGACCACCTGAACGGCCGTCCAGAACCCCAAGCCGAAAACATATGCGATCCGCTTCGAGGTGCGCCGGGCCAGGGCATTCCAAACGGGCAGGGTCAGGATGGCGGAGACGAGGAGGATCCCGAATGCGGCCGTCTCCGGGGCAAGCCGGACTCCGAAAAGGGAGACCCGGGCCAGCAGGTTCCCTCCCGCGAGCCAATACAGAAGGAAATAGGGAAGCATGAGGGCAAGGAGGTCGAAGCAGATCCAGTTGAGTACGTAGACCGAACCCGCCAGAAGAAACAGCCGGTTGGACGCCAGTACCCGCAGGGTTCCGAGGAAGCCCGGCCCTTTCTTCGGCGGGGACGCGGGGAGTTCCCGGGCGACGGCGAAGAGGATCAGGAAGGGTACCGCCGAGATCCCCCCGAACACGGCCCCCATCAGGAGATAGGAGCTCCGGAGCGAGAGACCCGCTCCCAGGGCCGCGTCGATCAGTTCGGGGCCCGCGCCCGCGGCGACCAGGGAGGCCGCCAGGTTGAAGAACATCCGCCAGCTCATGAGGGAGGTGCGCTGGTCGTAGCCCGGCGCCAGCTCGGGTCCCAAAGCCAGGTAGGGCACCGAGACGAGGGTCTGGAAGGTGTCGGATATCATGAAGGCGAGGGTGACGTGTACGGCCAAGACGGCCTGGGAGGTCCAGGGCGGGGCCCACCACAAGACCAGGAAGGAAAGCCCGAAGGGCACGGAAAACCAGAGGAAGAAGGGCCTCCGCCGGCCCCAGCGCGTGCGGGCCCTGTCCGTGAGCATGCCGACGAGGGGATCGTTCACGGCGTCCCAGAGGATGGCGACCAGGGCGGCTCCGGATGCGAGAAGCGGGTCCAGCCCCACCACATCGGTCAGGAAGATGGCGTAGAAGAACATCCGCAGGGTGTTGTAGCCCGCGCGTCCGAAGTCCCCGGCTCCGTAGGCCAGTTTGAGGCCCAGACCGAGACTGGTCATCCCCGGCCTCCCAGGTCCTTTGCGTACATCCTGTGCCGCTTGGCCCAGTCAACCCCGAAGTGCTCGATTCCGGATTTCGAAAGGAAGTTCCGCTCGTCCACCTGGATGAACTCTACGGACTCGTACCGGGATCCGTGGATCAGTCTCTCCAGCTCGGCGAAGAGTATCGCGTCGCCTCCCATCTTCTGGAATTTCGGCAGGATACCCAAGCCGTTCAGATCGAGGACCCTGGAGCGGGCCCGTTCGCGCAGGATATGGAACCACCCGAAGGGCAGCAACTCACCCCGGGCCTTCCGGATGCCCCGGCCTAGGTTGGGGAAGGCTCCCATGAAGCCCGCCAGCTCACCCTTCCGGAGGATGAACCGGACCACCGAAAGATCCACGGCGAACATCATGGACCGGGACATGAGGACGAACTCCTCGTCCGTGGAGGGGACGTAGTTCGGGTTGTCCGCGAAGGCCTCGTGCTGGAGGGCCTTGAGAGCGGGCAGCCATCGCCGGATCTCGCTTCTGCGCCGGAAGGCGAGGACATCGAAGGCCCCTCGCTTGCGGGCGATCTCGGCCACCCGGTAAAGCCGCTCGTCCCCGGGGCGGCCCAGGTCCAGATACCCCGAGAGGAAGTCCGTCTCCTTGCGGAACCCCGCGCCCTCGACGAGGGCTCCGTAGTACGGCGGATTCCATGGAATACCCATGGCGGGAAATCTATCGAAGCCGTCGACCAGGATTCCCTGCCCCGCGGAACGCAGGAATCCCTTGGGGCCGATCAGCCGGTCGAGTCCCCTGCGGGACGCCCAATCCGACGCGGCGTCAAGGAGTCCGCGGGCCGCCTTCGGGTTATTCTCGGAATCGTAGTAATGAAAGAAGGCCGTCTGTGTCCCGTGGTGGGCGTTGTAGCCCCTGTGGTCCAGGACCGCGATCCTGCCCAAGTCCCGGTCTCCTTCGGAGGCCAGGAAGAAGGCGGCCTCTGAATGGGCGAAGAAGGGATGCCGGCGCCGGAGGAGCGACCGGAGTTCCCCGGCCAGCGGCGGAACCCAGTTCGCCTCGCGGCCGAGGAATCCGAAGGGCATCCGGATGAAGCGGCGGATCGCTCTCAGGTCGTCGGGGGCCACGGAATCTAGGCGCAAAATGCCTCCCGGGGCCGAGGATACCCCGTTTCCGGCGCCGGTGCAAGATTCCGGTTCAGACCTTAAACTTCAGCGCCGCCCGGGTCCCTCCGGAAGACTCGAGGGAGAATTCTCCCCTCAACTGTTCCGACAGCATGCGCACCAGGGTCAGCCCGAAGCCGCCGGAGTCCTCGGGCCGGAAGTCCCGGGGCAGACCCTTCCCGTCGTCGCGGATCTCCAGGGTTGCGTCGGATCCCTCCCTCGAAAGGCTCACGGTGACCTCCCCGCGATCCCTGCCTTGGAAGGCGTACTTGATCGAGTTCGTCACGAGTTCGTTCACGATGATTCCCAGGGAAAAGAGCATTTTCGGAGCCAGGAGAAAGTCCTCCACCCGGATGTTGACCGCGATCCCGGGCTTCGGCGACAAGGCGTCCCGCAGGGAATCCGCCAGACTGCGGATGTAATCCTTGACGGAGCTTTCCGCATACCGCTCCCCGCCCAGGAGTTTTTCGTAGAGAATCCGCATGCCCGAGATTCTGCCCAGGGTGTCCGCAAGGACGGCCTTGGCCTCGGGATTCCCGGCGGCGGCGGCCTGAAGGGAAACCAGGGCTTCGATCGCCGAAAGATTGTTCTTGATACGGTGATGCACTTCCTTGAGCAGGATCTCCTTTTCCGAAACCTGCCGTCTGAGGTCCTCCTCGATCCTCTTCCGCTCCGTGACGTCCCGTGCGGCCGCGTAGATCAGGCGCCCCTGCGGATGGGACCTCCATTCAATCCAGCGATAGGACCCGTCCTTACGGCGATAGCGGTTCTCGAAATTCAGGATTTTTTCCTGGGAGTCCAGGGTGGAGATAGCCTCCAGGGTCCGGTCCATATCTTCGGGGTGGACGAAATCCAGGAAGCGCTTACCCTCGAGATCCTCGACCCTGTACCCCAGCACGGCCTCCCATTCGGGATTGAGTCTCTGGAAATACCCCGCCGTATCCGCGATGCACAGGAGGTCGAGGCTGGACGAGAAATAGCGGTCCAGCTCCTCGGTCCGCCGGGCGAGCAGTTCGTGGGCGCGTTGAAGCTCCTCCGTGGAGGACCTCAGTTCCTCGTTGATCGCCTCGTATTCCTCCACCTGCATCTGAAGCCTGGACTCGATTTCCTTGAGCGGCGTCACGTCCGTGGTGATCGTGGCGAACTGGTTGGGACCGGGGGTGACGACGGAGATCGAAAAATATTTCCCCATCGGGGCATAGAAGGTCGAATAATGGTACGGTTGCCCCGTAACGCAGACTTCCGAGAATTCCTTCAGGTAGGGCGCCGGCTTCGTGGAATACAATTCGCTGCCCGGACGGCCGACCGCCGCTTCCTTGGGAATTCCCGTGATGCGCGTGAAAGCCTCGTTGCAGTCCAGAATCCGGTAATCGACGGCCCTGCCTTCGGAATCGAAAACCAACTCGTGAAGCACGACCATCTCGGTCATCGCGTCGAACAGGGCGGTGAACCGGGCACGGCTCTCTAGATAGCCGTCCTCCATCCGCTTGCGCTCCGAGATGTCATGGTAGTTCGCCAGGAAGCCGCGCAGGACCGGATCGTCCAAAAGGTTGGCCAGGGTGAGGTCGATCCACTTGTACCCGCCGTCCGCGCATCGTATGCGGAATTCGGTGGTCCCGGACCCGCCCGGGCGATCCATCACCCTGTCGAATAAAGCCACCGCGGCCGTCCTGTCGTCGGGGTGCACGATGTCACGCATGTCCTTGCCGACCAGGTCTTCGGCGCCCCAGCCGAACCATTTCCGGACGTTCGGGCTCGAATACCGGCTGACTCCGTCCCGGTCCAGGATCGCGATCACGTCGGAGATGTTGGCGATCAGGGAGTTCTGTTTCCGCTCGCTTTCCTGGGTTTTCCGGTCCGCGTCGAAGAGCTTGAAGGCCATCTTGATGGAGGCGTCCAGGACGGTGATGCTGGAGTCCTTGACCACGTAGCCGTAGGAGGTGATCTTCTCCGTCCTCTCCACGATTTCCGGTTCCGTATGGGAGGACAGGAAGAGGATGGGCAGGTCGCGCAGTTCGAGGATCCGGGCCGCGGCCTGGGTTCCGTCCATGCCCGGTCCGAGGTCGATGTCCATGAGCACCAGGTCCGCGTCGACGCCTCCGGCCACGGCCTCCACCGCCTTTTCCCCTGAGCCTATCATGGTCACGGCGTACCCGTATTTTTCCAGTGCCTTTTTCTCCGCCAGGGCGATAAGGACCTCGTCCTCGACCAGGAGAAGTTTCTTTCGACTCGTTCTTTCGGTGTTCACCATGGGCGACCCGCCGCCTGCCTCATATCTCCGCAGCCACCCGGCAGGGAAGGCCGGAAAGCCCGGCGAATTTGATCGGGTAGGTGTGCATCACGCAGGACGCGGAAGGCCGGCCCCGCAGGACGGCGTCCAGGTTGCAGAGGTTTTCCACCACGAATACGCCCCGGTCCGCGCAGTACTGATCCTTCGGGGTATGCTCGGGTCCCCGGCGCATCCCCGCGAAGTCGATACCGATGATCGACACCCCGCGGTCCAGGAGGGCGTCTATCAGGTCTTCCGCCATCTGGGGGTGGCCGGAGAAGTATTCCTTGGAGCCGTACTCGTGCCGGTCGATGAAACCCGTCCGGAAGGCTGCGAACATGCCCGGCCCGACGAGGGAGAGATCGACGTCCCGGATTCCGATCTCCCGATCCGGGTCCGAGGGTGCCTCGAAAACGATCCCGTCCCGCCGCAGGTACTCCAGGGGGAACTCCTTGTCCATCACGTCGAAATGGGTCCCCATGTGCCCGAAGGCCGCTATCTTTTCGTTGTCCAGGGCTTCCTTGCTCCGGAACCTCGTGACCAGCACGCTTAGATCGATCAGCATGATTCCCTCTCCCTAGGCTTTTTCCACCCGCACGGGGGTGTTCTTGAAGGGCGCGATCTTGGAGGACGGGTCCAGCTCGTCCCGGGTAAGGAGGTTCACCCGGGAGCCCTCGTAGTGGAAGGGCATGAAAGGCTCCCCCTCCCGCACGGCCCCGTCTATCCGGGCCCGGGTCTCGAGACGGCCCCGGCGGGATGTCACCCGGACCCGGTCGCCGTCCTTGATGCCGATCCTCCGGGCGTCCGCGGGATGCAGGAGGACGTAGCCCTCCGGCGCGAAGGCGTCCAGAGGCTCCGCCCGGCGGCTCATGGTGGAGGAATGGTACTGGTAGAGGATGCGCCCGCTGTTCAGGACCAGGGGATACTCCGGGTCCGGGAGTTCCGCCTGGGGCTTCCAGTCCACCGGGAAGATGCGGGCCAGCCCGTCGGGGGTGTTGAATCGCTCCAGGAAGAGGGTACGGGTGCCCGGATGGTCCGCGCCCGGACAGGGCCACTGGATGCCCCGTTCCTCCAGGCGGGACCAGGTGATACCCCCGAAGATGGCCGGCGCGGCTCGGGCGGTCTCGTCCCAGACGGCGGACGCCGAGCGGTACGTTCCGACGGGCCGGCCCATCCGGCGCGCCAGCTCCTGCAGGATCCAGAGATCCTCCCGGGCTTCCCCGGGCGAGGGGATCGCCGGGCGAACCCGCAGGACCCTCCGGTCCGAGTTGACGAAGGTCCCGTCCTTCTCCGCCCAGGAGGCGGCGGGGAGGATCACGTCGGCCTTTTCCGCAGTCGGGGTCAGGAAGATGTCCGCCACCGCCAGGAACTCCAGGCCCTCCAGGGCTTCCTCCACGTGGGAGGCGTTCGGGTCCGTCATCACGGGATTCTCTCCCATGATGAACAGCCCCCGGATCCGGCCCTCGTGGGCGGCCTTGGCGATCTCCACGGTGGTCAAGCCCCGTTCCGAGGGCAGGGACTCGAAGGGCACGCCCCAGAGCTCGGCGACGCGGCGCCGGTTGGACTCGTCCGAGGCGGGCACGTAGCCCGGGTAGAACAGGGGCGAGCACCCCACATCCGTGGCTCCCTGGACGTTGTTCTGTCCCCGGGGCGGAGCCAGGCCCGACCCGTCCCGGCCGATCTTTCCGCAGGCAAGCATGAGGTTCATCAGGGCGAAGACGTTGTCGGTGCCCACGGTCTGCTGGCTCATCCCCATTCCCGTGGCTATCAGGGCCCGGTCCGCCAAGGCGTAGAGCCGGGTCGCCGTCAGCATCTTGTCCGGAGGCACGCCGCAGATCGCCTCCACCCGGTCGGGGGTGTAGGCGTCCACGGAGGCCCGCAGGGCTTCCAGGGTCCCCTCACCTCCCTGGATGCGCCGCCGGGCGAAGTCCCGGTCCACCCATCCGCGCTCGAAGGCGATCCGGGTCATGCCGTTGAGCAGGGCCACGTCCGTGCCCAGCCGGGGCTGGAGCCAGACCTCCGCGTGCCGTACCAGGGGCGTCCACTTCGGGTCGATGACCACCAGGGACCCGCCCCGGGCCAGGCCTCGTTTCAGGAAGGTGGCCGTGACGGGGTGGGTTTCGGCCATGTTGTTCCCGATCACGATGGTGCAGTCCGCGGTCTCGTAGTCCTCGATGGAGGCGCTCCCCGCCCCGTCCCCGATGGCCTTTAGCATGGCGGTGACCGTGGAGGCGTGGCAGAGCCGGGTGCAGTAGTCCAGGTTGTTGGTTCCGAAGGTCACCCGCACGAGCTTCTGGAAAAGGTAGTTCTCCTCGTTGGTGCACTTGGCGCTGGAGTACCCCGCCAGGGCGTCGGGACCGTACTTCTCCCGGACCGCGTTCAGCCCCGCCGCGACGCGGTCCAATGCCTCTTCCCAGGAGGCCTTCCGGAAGCCGGATCCCTCCCGGATCAGGGGCCGGGTAAGCCGGTCGGGATGGTTCGCGAAGCCGTAGCCGAACCGTCCCTTCACGCAGAGACGGCCGTCGTTGGGGGGCACCCCCTCCGCCCCGTCGGAGCGGAGTATCCGGCCGTCCCGGACGCTCAGGTCCAGCTGGCAGCCTACCCCGCAGTAGGGGCAGGTGGTGCGGACCTTGGACACCCGAGCCCCCGCGGTGCGGAGGGAGTCCCGGTTCGGCCTTTCGACCAGGGCTCCGGTCGGGCAGAGCTGGACGCATTCACCGCAGCCGTCGCACTCCGAGGCGCCCCAGGTCCCCTCCCCGGCCAGGATCACCGAGCCCAGGCCCCGGCCGTCCACGGACAGGACGCCCTTGCCCTGTACCTCCAGGCAGGCCTTGACGCAGCGGAAGCATTTGATGCACCGGGACGCGTCGAAGGAAAGGACGTGGGAACTGCGGTCCGGGGGACGGACGCCCCCCCGGGAGGTCCGGATCCGTTCGGGCTTGGAGACCCCGTACCGCTCGAGGAGTTCCTCCAGCTCGTCCCGGTGGCTGCCGTCGGACCCGGCCTCGACCTCCTCGGCCAGGAGGGACAGGATCCAGCGGCGGGAATCCTCGAGCTCCCCGTCGAAGGCCGTGACCTTCATGCCCTCCTCCACCGGGGTAGAGCAGGAGGTGACGAGCCCCCGGCGCCCCTCGATCTTGACCACGCAGAGCCTGCAGGCTCCGGTGGGAGTGAGCTTGGAATGCCAGCAGAGGCTGGGCACCTCGGCGCCCGCGGAACGCAGGGCGGCCAGGAGGTTGGAACCCTCCGAAGCTTCGGCCTCCCGGCCGTCCACGAAGAACCGGACCATCCGTGATTCCTTCATGACAGGGCCTCCCGAAGTTCCCGGGCCGCGGAGGCCAAGGGCAGGATCGGGGACTGCCCCAGGGGGCAGAGGGAGGTTGCGGCCATCCGACGGGCCTCTTCGACCATGGCGTCCAGGATCCCCAGGCGATCGCCGGGTTTCGCGGCCGCCAGGCCCCGGCCCGCCTCCGCGAG
>JBGSPT010000157.1:0-2333 GCA_041738475.1 Treponematales bacterium | reverse complement strand
TCTTCCGCGGCGAAGGTTTGGTAGTTGTCTAGCGGAGCATGAGGCTGGCGAAGACCTTGGCGTCCCCGACGATGTTCTCCAGCAGGGCGTTCTCGTTGGGCTGGTGGGCGGTCTCCTCGAGCCGTGCCCAGACCACGCAGTCGAAGCCCGCGTTCCGCAGGTAGGCTCCCACGGTGCCCCCGCCGATGCCGATGGCCTTGGCCTTGACGCCGTAGACCTCCTCGACCGCCCCGGACAGGGCCTTCACCACCGGGGCATCGGCCTTGGTGGCCACGGATTCGTTCCGGTTCAGGATCTCGTAGCTCATCTTCACCCCGTAGGAGGCCTCCACCCGGCGCATGACCGCCTCGACCTCCGAAAGGACCTTGGCGACGGGATACTGGGGCAGGATGCGCATGTCGAAGCAGAAGACGTCGTCCCCGGGGATGGTGTTGACGTTCGGGACGTTGGCCTCCTTCAGGGTCGGGGAGAGGGTCGTCCGGTCCGGGTGGAAGAGGGGATCCCGGGCGGTGAATACCGTCTTCTCCAGCTCGTGGACCCGCAGGGCCAGGTCGCAGGCGGCCAGGAAGGCGTTGGCTCCCTCGTCCGGGGTGGAGCCGTGGCACTGCCTGCCCTTGGTGATCACCTTGAGCCAGGCGATGTTCTTCTCGGCAATCTCGATCTCCGACCCGTCCTTGCAGCCCCCGTCGGGAATGATGATGAGGTCGTCCTTGCGGAAGAGGTCCCGCTCGGCAAGCAGGTACTGGATTCCGAACTTGGACCCGTACTCCTCGTCCGCCACGAAGAGAAGCTTGACCGTGTGGGTCGGGACGATCCCGTTCTCCAGGAGGGCCAGGGCGGCGAAGACCGAGGAGGCCAGACCCTGCTGGTTGTCCTCCACGCCCCGGCCGTAGACCCGGCCGTCCTTCCGAACCACCGTGAAGGGGTCGGTCTTCCACATGGAACGGTCCCCCTCGGGAACCACGTCCAGATGGCTCATGATCCACAGGCGGCCCGAGTCGTCCCGGCCGGGGATGGTGGCCACGATGTTCGGCCGAAGGCCCCCGGGCACCCGGTCGTCCGGGGCGTCGAAGCGCTCGATGTTCTTGATGCCCTTTTTCGCGAGCCAGGCCAGGAGGACCTCGGCCTTCTTCATCTCTCCGGTGCCCCCGGACTCCGGGGCCATGGCGGGAACGGCGGTCAGGATGGATTCGAGTTCGACGATCCCGTCTACGGACGATTCGATATGGGCGAAAACCTTGGACTTGTCGGACATGGGAGCTCCTTTTCCTGCGGCCCTTGGCTGTCGGAGCCGACTCCGGGCCGGGGGTGGTATCGGGGGAATCCCATACTACAACGGCGAGTGCGGGGAGTCTACGGCGTCAACCCCGGACCGAGCGGAAGACCCGCATCGCCTCGGACGCGTTCCTCCGGATCCCGTCCCAGTCCTTCGCCCGGATCAGGCCCTTGGGGGCGATCCAGGAGCCGCCGATGGCCAGGATGTGGTCCTTCTCCAGCCAGGAGCTCAGGTTCTGAAGGCTCACGCCTCCCAGGGGTATGTATCTCATTCCCAGGTGGGCGTAGGCGGCGTTCACGGCGTCCAGGTACTTGAGCCCCCCCATGGGTTCCGCGGGGAAGAACTTGACCGTCCGGCAGCCCAGCTCCACGGCTCCCTCGATCTCCGAAGCCGTGGAGATGCCCGGCGCGAAGGGCAGGCCGATCCGGACGGCTTCCTGGACGATCCGGGGATTGAATCCCGGGGAAACCCCGAAGTCCGCCCGGGCCTCCTTGACCTCCTTCAACTGTTCCAGGGTGAGGATGGTGCCGACCCCGGTCATCATTTCGGGAACCTCCGCCACGATCCGCCCCAGGGCATCCATGGCCGCGGGGGTCCGGAGCGTGAGCTCCATTGCGGTCACCCCGCCCTCCACGAGGGCACGGGCCACGGGAACCGCGTCCGCGGCGTCCTCGATCACCATCACCGCTATTAGACCCTTGCTCCGAAGGGCCTTGACCCTCTCATCTCCTAGGACCGTATCCATCGTACTCTCCCCTGATTTTGCGGTTGTCCGGCGGCCGCGACAAGTCGGTCCGCACGGAGCTTGTACCGTCATAGTACGATGTTTTTTCGATTCTGTCCCCACCCTGTGCCGCAGGGCGGACGTTCGGACCGCATGATGGAACGGGCTCGGACCTCGGCTAGGGACCCGGCGCGGCCTTCGCGCCGCCGGGGACGTACCGCGCGTCCGCCCGGGGAACCACGAAGGCGGTGACCGAAAACTCAGGCGTAAGCTGGTGCCCCTCGGTGACCCCCAATCCGATCCGTTCGGCCCCCAGGAGGTCCAGGAGGTCCC
>JBGSPT010000127.1:0-20358 GCA_041738475.1 Treponematales bacterium | reverse complement strand
CAGCAGCTCGAAGGCGGCGGGCCCGAGGCCTCCCGAGGGGATCCTGCCCGACAGGCCCCTTCCGCCGGGATCCCTGCGGGCCAGGTCCTCGATCCGCAGGATCGCCTCGCCCAGGGACTCCCCGCTGCCGCGAAGGGGAATCACGATTCCGCCAGGTCCTTGTCCCGGATGTCCGTGATGAACATATGCCCCGGCGCGTGGGTGATGACGATATCCGGCCGGGCCCGCTTCAGAGCCATCTGGGGGGTTACCCCGCAGGCCCAGAAAACCGGGATCTCCCCGGGGCGGATATCCGGGGGATCCCCGAAATCCACCTTCATGACGTCCCGTATGCCCAGGACTCCGGGGTCGCCGGCGTGGACCGGGGCGCCGTGGGCCTTCCGGTAGGGCCTGGTCACGGCCGCGGCCTTCTCCACCAGATCCGCCGGAATGGGTCGCATGCTGACCACCATGGGCCCGCCGAAGGATCCCGCGGATCGGCATTCCCGGTTCGTGACGTACATGGGGACGTTGCGGTCCAGCTCTATGTGGCGGACCGGAATGCCGTGGTCCAGGAGGTCCTGCTCGAAGGTGAAGCTGCAGCCCAGGAGGAAGGTGACCATGTCGGGGGTGTAGAGGTCGCGGATATCGTCCGCCTCTCCCGCCGGCACCCCCTTCCGGTAGATCCTGTATTTCGGCACGTGGATCCGGATGTCCGCGCCGGGGCCCGCGACGGGGGGAGAGACGACCCCCGGTTCGCTCACGTCGATGACCGGGCAGGGCTTCTCGTTCCTGGAACAAAACAGGAGGAAATCGAAGGCGTATTCCTTGGGCAGGATGACCACGTTGGCCTGGGTATATCCCGGGGCCAGTCCGGAGGTCGGTTTTCGCCACCCGCCCCGGGCAATAAGTTCTCGGATCTCCGAAACGGTTTTTCCTTCCATAGGATGCACAGTCCTCCCCTACTTCGCTACGATCCTGCAGAAACGCTTCTTCCCCGCCCGGAGCACGAGCTCTCCCTCGGGATCCAGTGCGCCGGAACCCACGGGTGCCTTTTCGTTTTTCCATGCCGCATCGGCCACGAAGGCCCCGCCCTGCTGGACCAGGCGGCGTGCCTCGCTCTTGGTCGCGGCCAGACCCGCGTCCACGAAGAGGTCCAGGACCGGATAGCCCTCGTCGAATTTCGAGCGCGAAAGCTCCGCGGTGGGCATGGAACTCCGGTCACCGCCGCCCCCGAAGGCGGCCTTGGCTCCCGCCAGGGCCCTTTCCGCCTCGTCCTTTCCGTGGATGAGGGCCGTGACCTCCCAGGCCAGGCGCTCCTTGGCGGCGTTGATGTCCGCCCCCGGGGCCGCCAGAGATCGGCATTCCGCCGCGGGCAGGAAGGTGAACATCAGAAGGAACTTGAGGACGTCCGCGTCCGACACGTTCCTCCAGTACTGGAAGAACTCGTAGGGCGAGGTCATCGCCGGGTCCAGGAAGAGGGCGCCCTTCTCGGTCTTGCCCATCTTCTTGCCGTCGTGGGTCATGACCAGGGGGAACGTGAGGCCGAAGGCCTCGGCCCCCTCGACCCTTCGGATCAGTTCCATGCCCGCCACGATGTTGCCCCACTGGTCGTCGCCCCCGATCTGGAGACGGCAGCCGTGGCGCCGGTAGAGTTCCAGAAAATCGTAGCTCTGAAGGAGCTGGTAGTTGAACTCCACGAAGGAAAGACCCGTCTCCATGCGCGCCCTGTAGGCCTCGAAGGAGAGCATGCGGTTTACGGAAAAATGGCTCCCTATGTCCCGGAGGAAATCGATGTAATTAAGGTCCGCAAGCCAGTCCTTGTTGTTCGCCGAAAAGCTGGTCTTCCCGTCGAAGCCGACGAAGCGGTCCAGCTGTTTCCGGAAGAGCTCCGCGTTGGCGTCGATCGCCTCGTAGGAGATCATCCTCCGCGTTTCGGTCTTGCCCGAGGGGTCTCCGATCCGGGCGGTCCCTCCCCCCAGAAGGGCGATGCCCACATGCCCCGCGTCCCGGAGGTGCCTCAGGGCGAAGAAGGGGACCATGTGGCCGATGTGCAGGGACGGTCCCGTGGGATCACAGCCTATGTAGAAAGTCACGGGACCCGCGTCCATGAGCCTGGAGAGTCCCTCCAGATCCGTGCACTGCTGAAGAAAGCCGCGTTCCTTGATCGTTTCCAGGGCGGGATTCATGACGTTCCTCCGATTCTGGGATCCCCGGACCGAACAGGATCGGGATCGGGGCGGGTCTTGGGATTATACCGGGCCCGGGCGCCCCCCTCAAGGGATCCCGCCCGCGGGCCGGGCGGATTTCCCGGAATTCCCGCGGGACGCGTACCATGCGTCGAAGGCCAATCCCGCCACGATCAGGGCTCCCCCCGCGAAGAAGGCCGGGCGCAGACGCTCCCCCAGGAGGGCTCCGAACCCTATAGCCAAAAGGGTTTCCAGGTAGAAGATGCGGCTGCCCCTGGAGACCGGGACGTGCTTGTACCCCCAGGTCATGAAGATCTGGGCCAGAAAGACCACGACCCCGATCCCCGCGGCCAGGGCCAGGGCGCCGGGGTCGAAGGAGAACCCCCGGGCGGACAGAACCCCGGATACCGGCAGGCCGAAGAGGCAGGGAGACAGGTATAGGGTGAAGGGATCCTCCGTGGCCCGGGCCCGTTTCAGATGGTTCAGGGCGAGCCCCTCGAAGACAGCGGAAAGGATGGCCAGGGCGTCCCCGGCGGTGGGGTACCCGGCGCCGTCGTTCAGGACCAGGGCGCTTCCGATGGTGCAGAGGGCCAGGCTGGGTATCGCGGAGACGGAAAGCCGCTCCCGGAAGAACAAGGCGGCGAAGAGGGCCACGAAGATCGGGTACGTGTTGCCCAGGAGGGTTGCCCGTCCTCCCGAGGTCCGGGCGATGGCCAGGTACGAGAGGATCATGGAGACGGCGCCGTACAGACCCCGGAGGGTCCAGTCCTTCCGGTTCGCTACGGAGATCCGGCCTCTTCGCGCCAAGATCACGGCGGAGCTGAGTACTATGCCCACGAGGAACCTCATGGCGGAAATCGCATACCCCGAGAGGGAGGCGGAGGAAATCTTGACCAGAGCGGTGGTCAGGGCGAAAAGGAAGGCCGCGGCCAGGAGGGACAGGAAGCCGAGTCGTTCGTATCGGGGCATGGGATGGGTATGCCATGGCCAGCCGACTCTAGGCAAGGCCGGGCGGGGCAGGATGATATACGGACGGGCCGGACCGGATGTATTCTGTTGCCGGTGCGCAATGCACCCTGTATACTCCGAATCATGGAAGAGATCAGCTACGGGGATTTCAAGAAACTGGACATAAGGGTCGGCCGGATACTGTCCGCCGAACGGGTCCCGAACTCGGAAAAGCTCTACAAGGTACGGATCGACGCGGGCCTGGACCGGCCCCGTCAGACCGTCACCAGCCTGGTGGACTACTACACCGCCGAAGAACTGGCAGGCAAGACCGTGGTGGTCCTGGTCAACCTGGCCCCCGCCCGGATGCGGGGGGAGGTGTCGGAGTGCATGCTCCTGGCCGCGGAAACCCCGGACTCATCGGCCTGCGTCCTTTTGACCCCGGAAAAGGGCATCGCCCCGGGGACGCCCGTAGTCTGAGCCCCTTAGGGCGCGGTCGTCCGGCGTAAACATGAAGTAATTGGAGGAGATCATGAGAAACCCCGAGCGCGCCTTGTTCGCCGCCGCCCTTGTCCTCGTTCTGATGGCCCTGCCCGCTACCGTCTCGGCCCAGGAGGCCCGGGAAAGCCTCAGCCTGAACGTGGTCCTGGGATACGGCCCGCCAAACCTGGACGGGTACGGATCCACGGGCTTCGCCCCCATAGACTTCGACGTGATCGAGGGCGGGGCCGGCCAGCGCGACCTGGGCACGGGCTGGGGGGGCGGGGTCGCCCTGGCTACCCTGGAGTATTCCCGCACGGTCCCGGCCTTCGTCGGGGAGGGACCCTTCTTTTCCGGGAACAACCTGGAGCTCTCGGCCAAGGCGGAGCTCAGCCCGGTTACGGTCGAGGCCGTGGGCTCCGCGACCCTGACGCCCATAGCCTTCCTCAAGTTCCAGGCCGGCGCCGCGGTGGGCACGGGCTGGACCCTGGGCTTCATCGGACTGGCCTTGAATCCCGTCGACAGCGCACAACCCCTCGAGGAGATCCCCTTCGGGGGCGCCCTGCTCAAGGCATGGTTTTCTGGCACCTTCCAGTTCGACCTGGCCGCGGTCCTCCCGGGCGACTGGAACCACGTCGTCGTCCAGGCGGCCGCCAAGTTCGAATACCGCGCCCTGACCGCGGCGGATCCCGGCCAGGCCTGGCTCTGGCAGGTCGACGCGGGAATGAATTTCAACGGCTGGCGCCACCTGGGGACCTACGTCCTGGGCTACCAGATGCCCCGGAAGCTGAACTTCGCAGGGGTGATGGTGGAGACCGAGGCCTGGCTGGGGGATCTGATCGACGACTCGACCATGGCCACCGCGGGCTGGGGATCGGACTTCGTTACCGTGATCCTGAGCCCCCTGGCCAACCTGGCCTTCGACGACGCCAACAGCCTGACCTTCGTGGTCCAGGTCAAGAGCACCCAGGATTGGGACGACGGCTCCACGCAAGAGCGGTCCTTCCAGCAGAGGAATTATGAGAGCCGACTGTGGAAGCTGGAACGGATCGTGTTCAGCTATGCCCGAAAACTGAAGTAGACGGGACGAGGGGCGTTTTTCGGGATATACTCTATTGAAAGGCTCGGACCGCGCCTCTTCCTTGACCGCGGCCCCCCGGATACCAGAGCAAGGAGGAGCGGGATCCCGCCCTCGCTCGGATCCCGCGGAAGCGATGAGAAAGACGATTCTCCTCTTCCTGGCAGGCGTCCTATGTGTCTCCGCCGCGGCCGCCCAGGATCCCTCGACAGCCCCGGTACGCTCCATCGTATTCCTGGGCTTCCAGTCCGAGGACGTCACGCCCTCGGGTCTTTCCATCCTGTCGGAGCTCGTCCGGCGGGAGATCTCCATCGCCCCCGGATTTTCCCTGGTTGAGCGGACGGACCTGGACGCCCTTCTCCGGGAGCAGGAACTCGGGCTTTCCGACGCCTTCGACCCCAAGGGGGCCGCCCGGATAGGCCGTCTGGCGGGGGCGCAGTCCCTCATGGTCGGCCGCATCGGCATCCTGGGTACCCTGTACATCATCTCCCTGCGGATCGTGGACGTGGAGACCGGGACCGTCGAGCGCGCCATGACCGAGGAGTTCATGGGCAACCTTGAGGACATCCGCAAGCCCGTCCGGATCGCCGCCCAGAAGATCCTCCGGATTCCGGGGATCGAGGTCCAGCAGGGCGAGTACATCCGTGTGGAGACCGAGCCCGCCGGGGTGGCGGTCTACGTGAACGGCCTCTTCGAGGGAAACGGTCCGGTCACGGTACGGGTGCCCAGACCGGGGAAGTACGCGGTCAAACTGGACGCAGAGGGGTACAAGACCTGGACCCAGAACGTGGTCGTGGAACCCAATTCCACCTATTTCGTGAAAGCCCGTCTCCTGCAACAGGAGAAGGTCGTAGACGAACGGGTCCGGGCCCTCCAGGACGGTCGCACCGCCCTGCTCACCTTCGCCACCCTATACTCCGCCGTCGCCTCGGAAGCCCTGCTGTACGCCTTCCAGACCGAGAATCCGAGGCTGTACATAGGCCTGCCCCTCGTGGCCGCCCCCCTGTCCTTCTTCGGCGCCCTCAAGGCCACCGAGGGTGCCGTGATGAACGGCGGCCGCACGTTCATGATCGTATCCAGTACCCTCTGGGGCAGCACCTGGGGCTTCGCGGCATCCTTCGTCTTCGGGGCCGAGGGGGGTTCCGATTCCGGCATCCTCCGCCCCGAGTTTGCGGGCCTCTCCGTGGCGGGCGGCCTGCTGTACGGCGCGGCCTCCACCTACCTCTCCGCCGGGGGAGAGCCCTTCCCGGCCTCCCGGGCCTGGCTCTTCAACCTGGGATCCCTCCTGGGGGCCTTCCTGGGCCTCGGGGTGCCCTATGTCCTTGGGGCGGAATCCCCGACGGTGGTGTACGTGGGCATGCTGACAGGATCCCTTGCGGGCTCCGCCACAGCCCTCTGGCTGACCCGGGACTTTACGGAGGGACGGAACATCGGCAACCTCGCCCTGGGCTCCCTATTGGAGGCGGATCCGGGATCCGTTTCCCTGGGCCTGCCCGCGCCGACCTTCACGTCCCTCCCGGCCCGGGCGGACGGGCGGCCGGCCCTGGGCTTGTACGTCCCCCTTGCGACCGTTCGGTACTGAAAAAAACGGCCCCGCGCTGGGCGGGGCCGTCGGGCGCGCGCCGAATCGGCGCGGCGGGAATCGCTAGAACTTCAGGAAGGTCTTGAGCTGGAGCACCAGGGTGCTGGCTGCGGAGGTTCCCTGGCCCAGGATCGGCAGGGTGTACCCGGCTTTGAACTCGAAGGGCATGAAGGCCATCACAAAGACCGAGGCGCTCGGGGAAGCGGTGAGAAGGCTCGTCGCGGTGTCGGCGACTACCGATCCGTCGACCTCGTAGTCCGGGGTCATGGTGAAGGTTACGGGCACGCCTACGCTCACGGACACCTTGTCCGAGAAGGAATAGTCGAAGTGGGGCTCCGCCTCGAAGATGAGCTTATAGCCGTATGCGTATTCGTTTTCAGTTACGACAGGTACCTCAAAAGCGCCCTTCGTAACCGGGAGATAGAAAATGGTCTGGTTATAGAGGTTCAGGTAGAACATCTTATTCAGAACCCAGTCGAAGTAAGCTCTGAATCCGAGCCCGATCGCTTGGGTGCTCGGACTGCTGACCTTGTAATCTTCCGCAGCAAGAGCATGATTCACTTCTGCCTGCCAATCGGGATTGTCGAGGGGGATCAAGACGCCGGGGGCGAAGGCGAGGCGGAAGGTCTCGTTCGGAATGAATCCGTTGGCACCGATGATCTGGAATTTAGCTCCTACGAAGAGGTCGGCAAGACCGTTCGCATTGGCATCAGATGTAGGGACGGGATCATTTTCAAAACTGGAAGAGAAAATATACGCAGGCGCCCACTGAACGGCGGCGGTTATTTGGTCGGTGACGCCGAACTCTACAGCGGTGCCGACCGTTAGAGCCGTTACCTCTCCATATCCGGAATCTACCAGGTCGCCATCGTCGTTAAATTCCTGGTTAAAAGCATTTCTCGCGAATACGAAGGACAGCCGGAAGACTCCCTTGGGCAGGACCTTCGCGTCGTCCGCGAAAGCCGGCGCCAGGGCGGCCAGGACCAGGAGAAGGGTCAGCACTTTGCGCATGCTATACTCCTACAATCGATGTAAGCTCCAGCCTACGGCCGGATTCCCGGTCAGGATACTACCGGGCAGGAAATAATTCAACAAAAAAGAGGCAAATGTCAAACTCGGTATTAAGGATCGATCGGGCTGTGCCCCGACGAGCCGGCTAGCCCGTTTCCCCGTGCCTCTCCCCCATCCCCAGGAGGGATTCCTTTACCTCCGCGGCGTCCTCCTCGTCCACCAGGACGTGGAGCTGGTCCCCGGGATGTATCTTCGTCTCCCCCCGGGGGATGATCTGGTCCTCCCCGCGCTCCACCCCCACCACCAGGCACTCGGAGGGCCAGGAGACGTCCCGTACGAGCCTGTGGGAAAGGCGGGACCCTTCGGCCACGGGTATCTCCAGGACGAGTTTCCTTCCATGCACGGGCTTGAAGGCACCCGGATTCCGGGCCATCAGTCGCTCCAGCAGGACATCATAGACGGGTTTCGACCGGATCAGGTCCCCGACCACGAAGGCGACGAGACAGCTCGCTATGAGACCGGCGAAGTGGTTGAAGTTGCCGCTCATCTCCAGGATCAGGACGGCCCCCGTGACGGGGGCGCGCACGACCCCGGTGAAGAAGGCGGCCATTCCCAGGATCATGAAATTCAAGGCGTTCCCCGGATCAGCCAGCCCGAACCCCGCCAGGGCCGCGCCGAAGAGCTTGCCCGTAAGGGCGCCGCAGGCCAGGAGGGGCAGGAAGATTCCCCCCGCGGTGCCGGATCCGTAGGACAGGGCGGAAAAGACGAGCTTTCCCGCCAAGAGGAGCGCCAGTAGTCCGATCCCCGGATCCTCCCGCCACAGGGTCTCGATCAGGGCGTGGCCGCCCCCGGTCACGTCGAAGAGGAAGAATCCCAGGGGCACGGACACGAGGAGGGCCGCCGCGGGCCGCAGGATCGGGGGAATCCGCAGGGCGAGGTACAGATCCTGGGCAGCGAAGAGGGACCGCTTGAAGAGGTCCCCCATGCCGGCGCAGAGCGCCCCCAGAAGGGCCACCCAGGGCAGCATCCCGACGGGAAGCGGGACGATCTGGTGGAAATCGAAGGCGGGTCCCAGGCCGAAAAAACGGCTGGCCACGAAGTCCCCGGCCACGGAGGCGCCCATGGCGCAGGCCAGCAACAGGGGGGAGAAGTGCTTGTGCAATTCCTCCAGGGCGAAGAGAACTCCCGCAAGAGGGGCGTTGAACGCCGCCGCCAGCCCCGCGGCGGCCCCGCTGGTGATCAGGTACTTGCGCTCCACCGCGGGACGCCGGGCGATTCCCAGCACGCTCTTTCCTATGTACGCCCCGATCTGGACGGAGGGACCCTCCCGTCCCAGGGACAGACCGAACCCGATGCCCAGGACCCCGGTGACGATCTTCAGGGGAAGCTCCGGCAGCCACTCCAGGCGCATCTTCCGAAGGAGGGCTCCCTTGATCTGAGGGATCCCGCTGCCCCGGATCATGGGCCGCTTTCCGCAGGCCCAGCCCAGGAAAAGCCCGACCGCGAGGACCAGGACGACCCATCCCGCCAGATACAGGGGAGACGACCCCCGAAGGAACTCGTAGGCCCGGATCCGGAACCGTTCCGCGTCCTCCAGGAGGAGGCGGAAGACCACCACCACGATGCCCGCGAGGATTCCGATCAGGACGCTCTGGAAAAACACGCCGAGCCGGGATCCGTACCAATGGGATAGGGCGCGGCGGATGCTGGAATCGGTGCCCCGGGTCTTCGGCTTCGCTTGCATGCCTCGATTCTACCGGAAGGATCCGAATCCGCCAACCACGGCGCTTCCCGTTTTCCCGTCCCCGGGGTATCCTGTCGGACCGGGAGGAACCATGCTCGGCTACCGCCACGCCTTTCATGCCGGGAATCACGCGGACGTCCTCAAGCACCTGGTCCTGTACCATTGCCTCCGGTACATGACCCGCAAGCCCAAACCGCTCTTGTACCTGGACACCCACGCCGGGGCCGGCGCATACAGGCTGGAAGAAGGGTACGCCGCGCAAAACCGGGAGTGGGAGACGGGCGTAGGCAGGCTGGGAGCCCGCCTTCCCGAGGCACCGGCTCCCGTGGAGGAATACCTCCGCTTCACCTTCGAGTTCGGCCGCGAGCGCCCCGGTGAATTCCCCGGCTCCCCTGCCCTGGCTTCCCGCCTGCTCCGCCCCGGCGACTGGCTGATCCTCCGGGAACTGCACCCCTCGGACTTCGAAGAACTGGCCTCGCGGTTTTCCGGGGATCCCCGGGCCCAGATCCGCAGGGAGGACGGCTACTCGGCGATGAAGTCTTCCCTGCCCCCGCCCTCCCGGAGAGCCCTGGCGATCGTGGATCCCCCCTACGAGGTGGTCTCCGAGTATGACCGGGTCGTCGACGCCCTCGGGGAGGCTCTGGGCAGGTTCGAGACGGGGACCTATCTGGTCTGGTATCCCCTCCTGGAGAGGCCGGAGGCCCGGTCCCTCCCGTCCCGGCTGTCGGCTTTGACCGAGCGTCCCCGGCTCTCCGGGGAGCTCCGCGTCCGGGGTTCTTCCCCGGGAGACCGGGGTCTTGCGGGCAGCGGGATATTCGTAGTCAATCCTCCCTGGCCTCTGGAATCCGTCCTGCGATCCTCCCTTCCTTTTCTCGCGGAAGCCCTGGGGCAGGACTCGTCCGCGGATTGGAACCTAAGAATTCCATGATTTTTTCAACATCCGAATCCTGGATTCGCCTGTTAAAATCGACGTTCCGTCGAACCTCGATTTTTTCCTCGATTCTACGGGGAGAGTCTTGATTATTTGCCGAAAGGATCACATTATTGTCAAACTCTCCCTAGAATCCCCATGCACAAGGAGTGAGAACATGAAGAAGAGGCTGGTAATTGTAACCGCTCTCGCGGTGATCGCCCTGCTGGCCCTCGTCGGCTGCGCCGACAAGGGACCCAAGACGATCAAGATCGGTGTCGCGGGCGCCCATACCGGCGACCTCGCCTCCTACGGACTGCCGTCGGTCAAGGCCGCCGAGCTGGTCGTGGAGGACTGGAACGCCAAGGGCGGCGTCCTGGGCAAGAAGATCGAACTGGTCGTGGCCGACGACGTCTGCAAGCCCGAAGTGGCCACCAACACCGCTTCCAAGCTGGTGGGCGACAAGGTCATCGCGGTCATCGGACACATCTGCTCCGGAGCCACCAAGGCCGCCCTGGGCATCTACAAGGACGCCAAGATCGTCACGATCTCCCCGTCCGCCACGAACCCCCCCCTCACCAAGAGCGGCGATTACCCCAATTTCTTCCGCACCATCGCGTCTGACGACGCCCAGGCGGAAGTGGACGTAGAGTTCGCCATGAAGAAGCTCGGGTTCAAGAAGTTCGCCGTGCTTCACGATAAGGGCGACTACGGCAAGGGTTTCGCCGAGTTCGCCAAGGGTTATCTCGACGCCGCGGGCGCCGAGGTCCTGGTGTTCGAAGGCATCCAGGTCGGAGCCGTGGACTACTCCGCCATCATCAACAAGGTCGCCGCCTCCGGCGCCGAGGCCATCCTGTACGGCGGGTACCACCCCGAGGCCTCCAAGCTGGTCAGCCAGATGCGCGCCAAGGGCATGAACACCGTGTTCATCTCCGACGACGGCGTCAAGGACGACACCTTCATCAAGGTGGCCAAGGAAGCCGCCGAGGGCGTCTACGCCTCCGGTCCGGTGGACACCACAAAAAATCCCCTGGCCGTCAAGGCCGTGGAGGATCACAAGAAGAAGTACGGCGAGGATCCGGGAGCCTTCTTCCTGAACGCCTACGCCGCCACCCAGGCCCTCCTGAACGCCATCCAGAAGGCCGGTTCCACGGATTACGACGCGATCACCAAAGCCCTGCGCTCCGAGTTCGTCGAGACCCCCCTCGGGAAGATCAGCTTCGACGCCAAGGGCGACGCCATCGGCGTAGGGTTCTCGGTGTACCAGGTCCAGAACGGCGTTTACGTGGAGATCAAGTAGCATCACGGTTGGACGGAGCGCCTGCGGGCGCTCCAGACGACCGCGGACGTGAACATTCCGTACCCGCCGGGTACCGAGGGGTGTCCATCGAGCGTACGGCTCCTGGGCACCCCTTTGCGTAAACGGGGTTTCCATGAGAATATCGGGGGCCGAATGCAGGACAGCCGGTCGAAATCCAGGATAGGGGAGGTTTAGGAACCGTCATGGACCTAAACTACTTGCTTCAGTTATTCGTATCGGGCATGACCCGAGGCAGCATCTACGCCTTGATCGCCCTCGGTTATACGATGGTGTACGGAATCGTGCAGCTCATCAATTTCGCCCACGGGGAGATCTACATGATCGGGGCGTTCACCGCCCTGATCGTCGCCACGGTCCTGAACATGACGGGCATGCCCGGGATCGCCGTGTTCGCCATCGCCATGGTGGTGGCGGTCGTGTATTCCGCGGCCTACGGTTTTACGATGGAAAAAGTGGCCTACAAGCCCCTTCGGAACGCGCCCCGGCTTTCAGCCCTGATCAGCGCCATCGGCATGTCCTATTTCCTGCAGAACTACGTCCTGCTGGCCCAGACTTCCGACTTCGTTTCCTTTCCCCGCCTCATTCCCAAGTTCAAATTCCTGGATGGCGTATCCGGGTTGTTGAGTTCCACCCAGGTGATCATCTTCATCGTCACCGCCGTGGTCATGGTGCTCCTTACCCTGTTGATCAAGTTTACGAAAATCGGCAAGGCCATGCGGGCCACCGCCCAGGACAAGACCATGGCCCTCCTCGTGGGGATCAACATCAACCAGGTCATCGCCGTGACCTTCGTCATCGGGTCCGCCATGGCGGCGGTGGGCGGGGTGCTGATCAGTTCCCACGTGGGCCAGATCAACTTTTACATAGGCTTCATCGCCGGCATCAAGGCCTTCGTGGCCGCCGTTCTCGGCGGAATCGGGTCCATCCCGGGAGCCGTGCTCGGGAGCTTCGTGCTGGGCCTGACCGAGAGCTTCGGCACCGGATACATTTCCTCGGACTACGAGGACGTGTTCGCGTTCATCATCCTGGTGCTCATCCTGATATTCCGCCCCTCCGGGCTTCTGGGCAAATCCCAGAAAGAAAAGATCTGAGGCGGCAGAACATGAACAAGCTTATACCGGAACTTAAGAAATCCTTCGTTACCGCCCTCTGGTTCGTGTTTCTCACCTTCCCCATACTCGTTATCAAGGTGAACACGGTCCGGAATTCCATCCTGTGGCGCTGGGGAAACCTTGCCGCGGTCTTCTTCCTTACCATGGTCTTTTCCTATGTCTGGAGACGCCTGCTGGAAAGACGCGCCCGGGGTGAACGGCTTTTCGACCTCACCCGCTTCATCCCCTCCCGGTTCCGAAGCATCGAACTGAAGTCGATCTTCGCCCAAAAAAAGCACTCCCGGACGGCCCTGGCGGTCCTCCTCGCCCTGGCGGTCCTCTTCCCCTTCGTGGCGGGCATGTACCAGACGAACATCGTCACCACCGCCCTGATGTACGTTATCCTCGGCTTGGGACTGAACATCGTCATCGGCCTGGGCGGGCTTCTACAGCTGGGCTATGCCGCCTTCTACGCAGTCGGAGCCTATACCTACGGCATCCTGAACACCCGGTTCGGACTCAACTTCTGGATCGCCCTGCCCCTGGGCGCCGTCCTGGCAACCCTCTTCGGAGTCCTGCTGGGATTCCCGGTGCTCCGGCTCAAGGGAGACTACCTGGCCATCGTGACCCTGGGCTTCGCGGAGATCTGCAGGATCATCCTGGAGAACTGGAACGACTTCTCCTACGGCCCATCGGGCATCTCCCAGATCGACCGGCCTCCCCTCTTCGGCATCAAGCTTTCGGTCCCCCAATCCGCGATCTACCTCTATCTGATAACCCTGGTCCTGGTGGTGGTCACCGTGTTCATCGTCCGCCGCCTGGAGTACTCCCGGCTGGGCCGAGCCTGGGAGGCCATGCGGGAGGACGCCGTGGCGTCGGAAGCCATGGGCGTCAACCTCACCACGACCAAGCTCTCCGCCTTCGCCCTGGGCGCCTTCTGGGCGGGCCTGGTTGGCGTCCTCTTCGCCGCCAAGACGACCTTCATCAACCCCGCCAGCTTCACGCTGATGGAATCAGTCCTGATCCTTTGCATCATCGTGCTGGGCGGCATGGGTTCCACCGCCGGGGTGATCGTGGGCGCCCTGATCATCGTGCTTCTTCCTGAGTATCTGCGCGCCTTCACCCAGTACCGGATGCTCCTCTACGGATCGATCCTGGTCCTCATGATGGTCTTCCGGCCGGGCGGTATCATCCGGAAGGTCCGCAAGAGCTATGTGTTCAAAGCCGACGGGGCGATCGAGGGAGCCGGCCATGAGTGATACGATCCTGGACGCGAAGAACGTCACCATGAATTTCGGGGGCCTGCGCGCCCTCAACGACGTGTCCATGACCATCCGTAAGGGTGAGATCGTCGCACTGATCGGACCCAACGGCGCGGGAAAGACTACGTTCTTCAATTGCGTCACCGGCGTCTATCCCCCCTCCGCCGGAACCATCTCCATCACCCCGCCCGGCGGAACCGCCCAGGTCATCAACAACCTTTCCCCCCACAAGGTCACGGAAAAAGGCCTGGCCAGGACCTTCCAGAACATCCGGCTCTTCCAGAACATGACGGTCTTGGAGAACGTCATGATCGGACGGCATCCGCGCCTCAAGGCCGGCATCTTGGGCGCCGTCCTCCGGGACGGCTCCACCCGGGAGGAGGAACAGAAGGTCATCCACGACTCCTACGAGATCTTGAAGAAGATCGAGCTGGAAAAGTACGTGAACGAGGTGGCCAAGAACCTGCCCTACGGCGCCCAGCGCCTCCTGGAGATCGCCCGGGCCCTGGCCACGGAGCCCTTCCTCCTCCTCCTGGACGAGCCCGCGGCGGGGATGAATCCCAAAGAAACCGGCCACCTGGACGACCTGATCGTGCGCATCCGCGACACCGAGGACGTCTCCATTTTCCTGATCGAGCACGACATGAGCCTCGTGATGCGGGTTTCCGAGCGGATCTACGTGGTCGATTACGGCCAGCTCATCGCGGAGGGAACTCCGAACGAAATCAAGCGGAATCCCGTCGTGATCAAGGCCTACCTGGGAGAAGAGGTCAATGCTTAAACTTGAGTCCGTTTCCACCTACTACGGGAACATACAGGCCCTGAAGGGCATCTCCCTGGAGATCAAGCAGGGCGAGATCGTCACCCTGATCGGAGCGAACGGGGCGGGAAAGTCCACAACCCTGATGTCCGTCTGCGGCGTCGTGCCCCCTCGGGAGGGCAGGATCTATTTCGAGGATAGGGATATCACGGGCCTTTCCAGCGACAGGATCGTCGAGCTCGGCATCGTCCAGGTTCCGGAAGGGCGGCATATATTTCCGGGTCTCACGGTCAAGGAAAACCTGGACATGGGCGCCTACCTGCGGAAGGACAGGCAGGGCATAGCCAAGGACTTCGACTATGTCTTCGATCTCTTCCCCCGCCTGGCGGAACGTAGGAACCAGGCCGGCGGCACCCTCTCCGGAGGCGAGCAGCAGATGCTGGCCATCTCCCGGGCCCTCATGGGCAGGCCGAAGCTCCTCCTGCTGGACGAGCCGTCCCTGGGGCTCGCGCCCATCCTGGTCCAGCAGATCTTCAAGATCATCGAACAGGTGAACCGGGACCACAAGACCACGATCTTCCTGGTGGAACAGAACGCCAACCTGGCCTTGAAGACGGCCAACAAGGGATACGTCATGGAGACCGGCAGGATCACCCTGACGGATACCGCCGAGAACCTTCTGGCCAACGCGGAGGTCAAGCGGGCCTATCTGGGCGGTCATTGATCCCGGAAACGCACCCTGTCCGACAGGAGGTCCTAGGCCGTGCCGTCTGACGGATTCAGGGCACCTCCTGGATTTCCTTCAGGAACTGGTCCTTCTTGCGCCGCTCGTTGTGCTTGAACTCGAGAAAATCCGTCCGGGTGACGATTCCCACGACCTTCCGGTCCACCACAATCGGGAGGTGCCCGATATTGTGCCGGAACAGGAGGTCGTCGATCTGGCGGACCGTCGAATCCGGCGCCGCGGTCACCACGTTCCGGGACATAAAGGTCCGGACAGGGGACTTCATCTGCCCAGCCTTCCTTCCCTTGAGGATGTCACGCAGGGTGATGATCCCCGCTAGGCGGCCCTCGCAGTCCACCACGGGGGCTCCGGTGTGCATGGTACGTTCGAAGAAGAGGGACGCTTCCAGCAGGCTGTCCTCCTGGCCCAGGACCTCGACCTCTTCGGTCATGATGTCCCAGGCCGTCGCCGCGGGCCGCAGCGCCCTTTCCAGGTACCCCAGGAACTTCTCGTAGAGCTCGCGCCCGTTCTCGGTGCGCACCGTGGCGGAAGCGGCCTGGGCATGGCCTCCCCCGCCGAAATCGGCCAGTAGCTCGTTCAATCGGACGTCGGACGTGGCGTTCCTGCCGATGATCAGGGCCTTGTTTTTCGGTTTGAAGAAGAAGAAGCCCAGCAGGATCTCCCCGTTTTCCACCTCGAACACCCGTTCCACCACGGCACCCAGGCCCTGGGAATCCTCCTCCAATTCCATGTAGCAGGTCTGTACGGAATGTCCCCGGAGATTCCTGCTCTCCAGGTTGGCAAGGACTTCGTGGAAAAGCACGACCTGGTTTCGTTCCTTGAGGGGCACGAGAAAATCCTTGACCAGCTTGAGGGAAGCGCCCTGCTCCAGGAGGAAGGCGGCGGCGTTGAAATCCTGGCGGCAGACGTTGGAGTGGGTGAAGTTCCCGGTGTCCGCATAGATGCCCGTCAGGGCGATGGTGGCGTCCTCGGGATCGAGGCCGATGCCGTTGCCCGCGAGGATCCTGCAGAGCTGGGACGCATTCGCGCCGAAGTCGCACTCGTGGAGGACCGCGCCGGGGATCTCCCGCCCGGAGGGGGGATGATGGTCGAAGATCTCCACCTCGGTCCCGGGTTCTAACAAGCCGGAGAACTCGGCGATCCTGTCCGTAGAGCGTGCGTCCACCACCACGACGCGCTCGATCTTCCGGCCTTTGAGATCCCCGTGGCCGAGGAAATCCAGCCTGTCCGCGTACAGGTTCATCAGGTTGCGCGCCGCTGGCTGGATCAGGTGGCTGCGTACTGGAAGGTGATCCGGGAAGAGGTAGTGCGCCAGCACCATGGACCCTACGCAGTCCAGATCCATGTTCGAATGCCCTACGATGATCTTCATGTATCCGATATACTAATGCCTGGAATCTCTATTTTCAAAGGGCCCGGAGGAGTTCCATGAATCAGGCGATCATCGGCGGCACCGGGGTCTACAAGCTCTTCGACGACAAAGAGAGCGTCACGATGGATACGAGGTACGGCCCCGCGGAAGTGGATCTGGTCACTATCGACGGCTTCCGCTTCGCCTTCCTTCCCCGGCACGGCCGCGGACATTCCGTCCCTCCGCACAAGATCAACTATCGAGCGAACATCCAGGCCCTCAAGGACCTGGGCATCGAATTCGTATACGCCACCGCTGCGGTGGGATCCTGCTCCGAACGCTTCGCCCCCGGGGACGTGGTCGTCCTTCGGGACTTCCTGGACTTCACCAAGGGCAGACCCTCCACGTTCTTCGAGGAAGGGGACGAGGTGCTTCACGTACCCATGGACGAGCCCTACTGCGCCCGGCTGACCGAAGCCTTCCTGGAGACCGCGAAGGACCACCGCCTTTGGGTCAAGGGATCCGCCGTATACGTCTGCACGGAGGGCCCCCGCTTCGAGACCGCCGCGGAAATCCGGATGTACGCCCGGATGGGCGGCGAGGTGGTCGGGATGACCAGCGTGCCCGAAGTCGTCCTGGCCCAGGAGGCGGGTATCTGTTACGCTTCCGTAGGGGTCGTCACCAACATGTGCACGGGAATGTCGGAGCAAACGTCCACATTGAAGGATGTCCAGGAGGCCATGGGCAGGAACCGATCCGCAGTCCTCCGCTGCTGCGTGGATACCTTCAAACGGCCCATGTCGAAACCGAGCCGAAAAAACCCCGCGGATGCCGGGGACTGACGGAGGGGGACCATGATGGACATACTCTTCGCGGACGTACACGCGGTCACTATGGAAAATCGTTCTCCCGTACTCCGGAACTCCTACGTCCTGGTATCGGCCGGCAAGATCGCCTCCGTGACCGACGCCCCTCCCGCGGAATTTTCCGGGGAGCGCATCGACGGCCGCGGAAAGGTGCTCCTGCCGGGACTCGTCAACTGCCATACCCACATTCCCATGACCGTCCTGCGCGGTTACGCGGACGACTACGACCTGCAGACCTGGCTCACGAACTATATTTTCCCCGTGGAGGCCAAGCTGGACGGCCGCTGCGTCCGGGCGGGAGCCTTGCTCGGCATCGCGGAGGCGATCGCTTCGGGGACCACCTCGTTCACGGACATGTATTACTTCTGTGACGACATCCTGGCCGCGGTGGAGGAAACCGGGATCAAGGCCAACGTCTCCCGGGGTACCTCCCTCTTCTCCGAGGACTTCACCTTCGACACCCATCCGGGCTGCGTGGAAATGCGCAGGCTTCATCGGGACTGGGACGGACGCGACGCGGGGCGGATCCGGATCGAGGCCAGCATCCACGCGGAGTACACGTCCAACCCGAAGCTGTGGGCCGCCGTCGCGGAGTACGCCGCCGGCAACGGCCTGGGCATGCACGTCCATCTTTCGGAGACCCGGAAGGAGCACGAGGACTGCCTCGCCAAATACGGCGCGACTCCCGCGGCGGTCCTGGACCGGTACGGGGTCTGGGGCGGCCGGGCCGTGGCGGCCCACTGCGTCCGGGTCACGGAAGAGGACATGGACCTGCTGGCCGCCCGGGACGTGAACGTCTCCCACAATCCCGTGAGCAACCTCAAGCTCGCCAGCGGCATCGCCCCGGTGCCCGCCCTCCTGGCCAAGGGGATCAACGTCGCCCTGGGCACGGACAGCGTGGCCTCCAACAACAGCCACGACCTCTTCGAGGAGATCAAGACGGCGGCCCTGATCCACAAGGGATCGAGCGGGGATCCCCGGGCCATAGGCGCCCTGGACGCACTGCGGCTGGCCACGGTCAACGGGGCCCGGGCCCAGGGGCGGGAGAACGAGTGCGGCCGCATAGCCCCCGGGATGGACGCGGATCTCATCCTCCTGGACTTCGACCGCCCCCACCTGGTCCCCTGCCACAACGTGGTGTCCAACCTGGTCTACTCCGCCCGGGGAAGCGACGTTGTCCTAACCATGGTCCGGGGCCGGATACTCTACCGGGACGGCGAGTTTCTGACTCTCGACCTGGACGCGGTCCGGCGGGAGCTCGAGGACTACGTGCTTCCGAGGCTGTTCGGATGAGATCATCATCATTTGAGTAGCGGCCTCGCGGGCGAAATCTTCCTGTTTCTACGGGAAAATACACGGAAAACGGGGTGTAAATCCGGATTCTCCTTGAAGCGGTTTCCTCCTCCGTGCTAGGTTCCGAATTACCGATGGAGGAGCGGTCCCCATGAGTATCCCGGCGAGGGCGCGGCGCCCGATGAAGCCGGAGGGAAGGGGGAGGACCGCCGAAGGGGATGGAAGGCCGAGATTCCGTCCCTTGGACGTTCGGGCTAATACCCGACGGCTGTCGCGGGCAAATCCCAAGGGCCCGCGGAGTGCCAACGGCTCGGCGTTCCGGCGGCGATAAAGCGGCCGAGGCGCCGTCCGGGCTCTCCTTCGGATTGGAGGATCCATGCAATTCCTTCGATCCGCGGGGCGAGTGGCGAATCCCGTGTCGCTCTTGCTTCGCGCTTATCAAGGCCGCTGGTTGACTCGTTCCAACCTCTGATCATCCGGATCACATCTCAATCGACTCATCGCACTCAGACGACGGAGGTATACCCATGGAACGCATCGGGGTCGCGGTTCTAGGCGCGACCGGCATCGTAGGACAGAGATTCGTGGCACGGCTCGCGGAGCATCCGCTTTTCGAGATACGATTCCTTTCCGCTTCCGGACGGAGTGCCGGATTGAAGTACCGGGAAGCCTGCACTTGGCGGGCCCCGGGCCGCCCCTACGGGGGACTCGCGGACCGCGTCGTGGAGGAGACGTCCCCGGAGCGGGCCTGGGCTCCCGTCGTCTTCAGCGCCCTGGACGCGCCGGTCGCCGCGGAGATAGAACCCCTCTACGCGGCATCGGGAGCCCTGGTATTCTCAAACGCCTCCGCGTACCGGATGCACGGGGATGTGCCCCTCCTCGTTCCGGAAGCCAACGCGGACCACCTGGCCCTGCTGGAGGAGCAGCGCCGCCGCAGGCGCTGGAGGGGCGGCCTAGCCTGCAACCCCAACTGCACTACCGCCATCCTGAGCACCGTCTTGGCTCCCCTGCACAGGACCTTCGGAATCGAAGCCGTCCTTGCCACCAGCATGCAGGCGATCAGCGGCGCCGGGTATCCCGGCGTCTCCGCCCTGGATATATCGGGCAACCTGGTTCCCTTCATCCGGGGGGAGGAGGAAAAACTGGAGACCGAGACGGCTAAGATCCTGGGTACCCTGCTCGGGGACCGGGTGGAGCCAGCGGCCTTCCCGATGTCGGCTACCTGCACCAGGGTTCCCGTCCGGAACGGCCACAGCATCTCCGCCTCTTTGCGTCTTCGGGGCGATCCCTCCGTGGAGGAGGTCCTGGGCTGCCTGAAGGCCTACCGTTCTCCCCTGGCGGACCTGGGTTTGCCCAGCGCCCCCAAATACCCCGTGACGGTCATGGAAGAAGCCGACCGGCCGCAGCCCCTTCTGGATGCGGACACGGGAGACGGCATGTCGGTATCCGTAGGACGCTTCCGCTCCTGCGGGATCCTGGGCTTGAAGTTCCTGGCCCTGGGCCACAACCTGGAGCGGGGAGCCGCGGGGGCCGCGGTGCTGAACGCGGAACTCTGCGTATCCGCGGGGGTCCCTGCCTGAAAACCGCGGCCCTGACGGCCGCGGTCCTGCTTCAGCGCCGCGGAACCGGCGCTTCCTAGATCCTATCAGTACGCCCGCAGGTACTGGGGGGGGACGCGCCGCCTGTCCGCGGGCAAATTGCGGGCCGGCCACCAGGGATCCCGCAGGAGCAGGCGGCCCAGGGACACC
>JBGSPT010000126.1:0-22761 GCA_041738475.1 Treponematales bacterium | reverse complement strand
GTTCCGCGGCGCCCCGCTCCGCCGCCCCCTCGGGAACCCTGGCCGCGGCGGCCGGGCAGGTGGTTACGGTCAAGCGGACCGTTCCCAAGGTTGGTCGCAACGATCCCTGCCCCTGCGGGAGCGGGAAAAAATATAAACACTGTCACGGCGCGTAGCTCCGAGCCGCACGAGGCTCGGAGCTACCGCACGGAACGCTTCGCGTTCCGCGATCCCCAGCACGGCGTATTACGGGTAACCGGGCGATGGTTCTAACCATATATCAAGACGTTTCAGGAAACAGTATTCGATTACCTGCGACCGACCTACCTCCGGCCGGATCGCCGATTGCTTCCTGTCCACCGTTCACCGTCCACGGTTCACCGATGTGAGCCTCAACCACCGAGAGATCGACCTCGTCCTCTCGGAACTGGATATACTCGGCAGCCAGATCCAGCGCATCGTCCAGCCCGCCTACGACACCCTGGTCCTGTCCCTGTACAAGCCCGGCTCGCCGGTGGATCTTCTTGTATGCCTGGCCCACGGTGCCTGCCGCATCCATAGGACATCCGTCCCCGCCCCGAAGAGCGAGAAACCCCTGCGCTTCGCGGAACTCCTCCGGTCGCGGATCCGGAACGGCCGGATCGAGTCGATCCGCCAGCTGGGCTCCGAACGGATCGTGCGGATGGAGATCCGCGCGTCCTCCGGCCCGGAAGGCTCGGATCCCGTGCGCTACCTGCTGTACGCACGGCTTTGGAGCGGGGCAGCCAACCTCATCCTGACCGACGAGGAGGGGACGATCGTGGACGCCCTGGCCCGCAAACCCAAGCGGGGAGAGGTCGCCGGAGGCGTCTACCGACCCGAGGAGGCCCAGCCCGGAGCGGCGTCCGAAAAAACCTTCGAGGTTCGGGACCTGCCCGGGCCCGGAACCTTCAACGAACGCGTGGACCGGCTATACGCGCTGGGCCGGGGAGAGCTTTCCCGGGACCAGCTCCTGGCCAAGATCCGGGAATGGTTCGCCCGGAGACGGGCGTCCCTGGAGTCCCGGGCGGCGGAACTCCGGCGCACCGAGGCGGAGTATGCGGACGCGGAACGCCTCCGGGAGCTCGGGGACATCCTCATGGGGAGCGTGGGCACCGGGGCCGGGGACGGGAAGTTCCTCGAGGCCCAGGACTTCTACCGCGGCGGGATCGTCCGTGTACGGATAGATCCCGCCAAGAGCCTGGTGGAGAACGCCCGGGCCTACTACGAACGATACAGGAAGGCCGGCTCGGGGCTGGCGGATGTCCGGGCGGAAATCGCAGAAACGGAACGTCGCCTGGTCCGCCTGGAAACCGAAGCCGTGGCCCTCGAGGCAGAGGAGAGCCCCTACGCGCTCCGGGCCTTCCTGTCCCGCAGACGGGCCCCCGGCGATGCCGGCCGACCCTACCCGGGGATCGCCCTGGAGCGTGACGGCTGGACCATCTTGGTGGGCCGATCGGCGAAGGAAAACGACGAGCTCCTTCGCAGGCATGTCCGGGGCAACGACCTGTGGCTGCACGCCCGGGACTGGCCCGGCTCCTACGTCTTCGTGAAGAACCGTCCGGGAAAGTCCGTGCCCCTGGGCATCCTCCTGGACGCGGGGACCCTGGCCCTGTATTACTCCAAGGGCCGCGCCTCCGGCCGGGGGGATCTGTACTACACCCGGGTAAAATACCTCCGCAGGGCGAAGGACGGCCCCAAGGGGCTGGTCCTGCCCACCCAGGAGAAGAATCTCCATGTAATCCTGGAGGAGGAGCGCCTGCGATCCCTGCGAGCCCTCATCGGAAAGGATCGGGAAGAGTCCTGAAACCGGTCCGGAGGCGCACGGCCCCGGGCCGGGACGCCGGATCGGATCCGAGGATCATCGACGGGCCGGTACCGGAACATCCTCCCGCTTGCGGGGTTTACGGGGCTTGACGGAGATCTCGCCGCCCTTGAGCTCGGCCAGCACCGTCCAGCCCGGGGAGTACTTCCCCGCGATCATGTCCGCGGCTATCGGATCCTCCAGGGCCCGGGTGATCAGGCGGCGCATGGGCCTCGCGCCGTAGGTGGCGTCATATCCCTTCTCCACCAGCCAGTCGTGGGCGGTTTTCCGGATCTCCAGATCCAGGCCCTTTTCCGCCAGGCGTTTTTTCAGTTCGGCGATCATGAGGTCCAGGACGGCCCCAGCCTGCTCCCTCGAAAGGGGATGGAACACCACGACCTCGTCCACCCTGTTCAGGAACTCCGGGTTGAACTGCCGTTTGAGCTCCGAGAGGGCCGCCTCCTTGACGGACTCCAGGTCGAACCTCATATCCTCGGCGTGGAAGCCCAGGCGCTTGCCACGGGCGATGTCCCGGGTGCCCGCGTTGCTGGTCATGATGATGACGCAGTTGCGGAAGGAGACCGTGTGCCCCAGGTTGTCCCGGAGTTCCCCTTCCTCCAGGAGCTGTAGAAGGAGGTTGAAGACGTCGGGGTGGGCTTTCTCGATCTCGTCGAAGAGGATGACGCTGTAGGGCCGCCTGCGCACCTTTTCCGTCAGCATGCCGCCCTGGTCGTACCCCACGTAACCCGGAGGGGCGCCCACCAGGCGGGACGCGTTGTGTTTTTCCATGAAGTCCGACATGTCCACCCGGATCAAGGCTTCCTCGGTGCCGAAAAGGCGCTCCGCCAGGGTCTTGGCCACCAGGGTCTTTCCCACCCCCGTGGGCCCCAGGAAAATGAAGGATCCCGTGGGCCGTCGGTGGTCCGCGATGCCCGCGCGGGACCTGCGAACCGCGGTGGATACCGCCCGGATGGCCTCCTCCTGTCCCACGACCCGGTCGTGGAGGGCTTCCTCGAGACCCAGAAGACGCCCCGCCTCGCTTTCCTCCAGCCGGTCCAGGGGTATCCCGGTGGTTTCGGAGATCACCTCCCTCAGGTCCCGCTCGGTTACCAGGGCGCGGTCACGACCGGGATCGGCGCCCCAGGAACTGCGGATCTCCTCCAGCCGGGCCTTGAGCTTGCGGATGCTGTCCCGGATCTCCGCGGCCCGCTCGTAGTTCTGGGTGGACACCAGGGCGAGCTTTTCCTCCGTGAGCCGCTGGATATCCTCCTCGATCCGGGGGAGTTCCGGGGGCCGGGAGGGGTTCTCGATCTTCCGCTTGGAACCCGCCTCGTCCAGCAGGTCGATGGCCTTGTCCGGCAGGAAACGCTCGGTCAGGTAGCGGTGGGCCAGGACCGCCGCTGCCTCCACGGCGTCCCGGGAATAGGTCACCCCGTGGAAGCGTTCGTAGCGCTCCTTGATCCCCGCCAGGATCTCCACCGTCTCGGCCACGGTGGGCTCCTCAACGAGCACGGATTGGAACCTCCGCTCCAGGGCCGCGTCCTTCTCGAAATACTTGCGGTACTCGTCCAGGGTCGTGGCGCCGATGCACTGGATCTCCCCGCGGGAAAGGGCCGGCTTCAGCATGTTGGACGCGTCGATGGTGCCCTCGGCGCTCCCGGCGCCGATGACCGTATGCAGTTCGTCGATGAAGAGGATCACGTTTCCGGCCTGGGCGATCTCCCGCATGATGCGCTTGAGCCGTTCCTCGAACTCTCCGCGGTATTTGGTGCCCGCCACCACAGAGGCCATGTCCAGGGTGAGGAGCCTCTTTTCCGTCAGCGCATCCGGAACCTCTCCCGCGATGATCCTGAGGGCCAGGCCCTCGACGATCGCGGTCTTGCCCACTCCGGGTTCCCCGATCAGGACCGGGTTGTTCTTCGTACGCCGGGCCAGGATCCGCACCACCCTGCGGATTTCCCGCTCCCGGCCGACCACGGGGTCGATACGGTCGGCCCGCGCCAGTTCGGTGAGATCCCGGGCGAACTCGTCCAGGAGGGGCGTGCGGACCGCTCCGGCCCCGGGGGCGGGCCGGGCCGTCTGCTTCGGGGCGGAGGCCTTCTCCTCCCGGACGGCGGGGTCCTCCCGGGACGCCGTCAAATACTTGACGGCACCCCGGATCTGCTCGTAGTAGACGCCGTAGCGGCCCAAAAGGGACTCGAAGACGCTTCCGCCTTCCCGTGCGGAGGCGATTATCAGGTGCTCGGTTCCGATGTATTCCACCCCGGCGAGGTGGGCTTCCTCGGCGGCGGTCTCCAGAAGGGACTTGAGCCGGCGGGACAGGGGAACGTCGCCGAGCATGAACCCGCCCTTTCGGCCGGAGGCGGTCTTCTCCAGTTCGATGCGGATCTCCGTGGTGTCGATCTTGAGGCTGCGAAGAGCCCTGTACCCGATCCCCTCCCCCTCCCGCAGGACGGCCAGGAGAACATGTTCCGGCACCAACTGGTCCGCGTGGAAGCGCTTGGCTTCCTCCTGGGCCAGGACGGAGAGGATCTTCTGGGCGCGCTGGGTAAGACCCTTGAACATGCTACGGTACCTCCACGAGAGTCGCTTCCGAAACCAGGGATCTCAGCACCCCGGCCCGGGCTTCCTCGACACGTCCGGTATCCGGGGTTTCCGAAGGGTCGTAGACCCCTTCCTTCGCAAGGTACTTCAGCAGGTGGGCGTTCCGCAAGCCGTAGAATCCCCCGGAGGCCCGGTTCCCCGAGAGGCCGTCGATCATGCCCGCCCAGGCCCCAAGGCGGAGACGGGAGAGCGTTTCCGCCCCCTCGTCGTACCCGACCCGCCGGGCATACCGGGCGGTACCGAAAGCCCGGTACACGGCGTCCCGCACGGATTCCGGGTCGTGGGAGACCAGCTCCTCCCGTGCTCCTTTTTCGTAGGCCTCGATGCGGTCCACCGCGTCCCCCAGCCGGAGCAGGATGGATTCCTCGTCGGTCCATGCGCCTCGGGGGGTCTCCAGTTCGTACAGGGCTCCGGAGGAAGCGCTATCGTCGGACCAGAAGCCCCGGACCGAGAGCCCGGCGTCCAGGGCGGTTCGAAGGGCCCGATCCACAAGACCGGCCATGGCCAGGGCCGGCAGATGCACGGTGACGGAAGCAGAGAGTCCGGTGCCCCAGTCCGCGATCTCCGCGCAGATGTATCCCGCGTCCGGAGAGAAGGCATAGTCCAGGGATTCGGCCAGGAGGGTGTCGATTTCCGAGGCCCGGGCATAGGCCTTCCCCAGATCCGCACCCGAGGACTCCGCACGGATCCGCAGGTGGTCGATCTCGCTGACCGTGCACCAGACCGGGGCGTCCTTGCACAGGGCGACCGTACCGCCCCCTTGGACGGCGAAGGCCTGGGGCACCAGGTCGCGCTCCACCGCGGTTCTGCGGTCCAGGGAGTCCGCCCGGGACAGATTGAGGCATTCGAAGCGGCCCGTGCCTTGGATCGCTGTCATCACCATCGAGGAAAGCCCCGCGGCCCGGGCTTCGTCGGCTCGGCCGGGGAAGAGATGCCCTTCGATACCCCTGCGGAGCAGCACGCGGCAGTTCAAGGCCGCCCCGGTTCCCGCGGGTATCGGGAGCCGGAGGAGAAAATCCTCCAGGGAAGCGCTCATTAGCCTTCCCTCCCGGCGGAACGGAGACGATCCCGTAGCCGGGCAGCCAGCTCGTAATCCTCCGCGGCCAGGGCATTCCGCAGGCGGACCTCGAGATCCTCCCCCGCAGACGAGGAAACCTTCCCGGATACGGAGCCCTCCGCCGCCCCGGAACCCCGCTTCGGGAGCAGCTCCGAGCCGGCCTGGCGTCCCGATACGGCAAACCTCCTGGGCACGCTTCCCCGATATGCGCCGCGGCGTCCCCTTCGCTGTAGGAAGGCGACCAGATCGCCCCGGAAGGATTCAAAACAGGCGGGACATCCCACACGGCCGGTTTTCCGGACCTCAGCGAGCCGGGTCCCGCAGGCGGCGCAGGCGGTTCGATAGCCCGGCCTGTCGGGGCTGTCCGGCAGGGGGGAAAACAGATCCTCCAGGGATATCTGGAGGCGGCCGTCCCGGGCCGAGATGCCCTGGTTCCGGGCGCACTCCCCGCAGAGGGCGGACTCCCCGGCCCCTTCCCTCCGGATGTAGACAGAGGCTTCCCGCTTTCCGCACCGATCGCATATCATCACCTAAACTATACTCAATAGCCCGGGAAAAAGGATAGCCGGCCTGAATTATTCGGTTGACGTTATTTCGTTATTTATTTATCGTATCGTCAGGAGAGTTACATGAAATATAGGATGCTTTGCCTGCTTGCCGCGCTATCGGCCCTTCCGGCCTTCGCCCTGGGCGGACGGGAAGCCCCGGGCAGCGGAACGGTCATTAAGCTGGGAGCCTTGAAGGGCCCCACGGGCATCGGCATGGTACGGGTATTCGAGGCGCCCCCCGAGCTCGCAGCCGGAGATGCCCTGGAGCTCCAGGCGGTCCCTTCCGCGGACGCCATGGCCGCCAAGCTGGTGGCCGGGGAACTCGACGCAGCGGTCCTGCCCGTGAACCTGGCGGCCAAGCTGTACGCATCCGGCGTGCCCTATCGCCTGGCGGCGGTCGTGGGCATGGGCATGGTATCCGTGGTGACCACGGACCCGGGAGTCCGAACCTTCGAGGACCTGAAAGGCCGGGAAACCCACGTTGCCGGGCAGGGCGCCACTCCGGAGTACCTGATCCGGACTATCGCGTCCGCCCGGGGCCTGGATCCCGACCGAGACCTGAGCTTGGCGTTCCGCCTTCCGTATCCGGAAATAGCCGCCTCCCTGGTCGCGGATCGGATCTCCCTGGCGGTCCTTCCGGAACCCTTCGCCACCCAGGCCCTCGCTGGGAATCCCCGGGCCCGGGTGCCCTTCTCCCTGGACCAGCTTTGGCGGGAGGCGACGGGCCGTCCCGGCTACCCCATGTCCGTCCTGGTAATCCGGGACTCTGTGATCCGGAACCGCCCCTCCTCCGTCCGGGCCCTCCTGGACGCGTACAGGGATTCCATCGCCTGGGTCAAGGCGAATCCCGCGGAGGCGGGTCTCCTGGTCGAAAAGCACGACCTGGGGCTCAAGGCCGCCGTTGCGGCCGCCGCGATCCCCAGGTCCGCCTACGTCTTCGTCCCGGCCCCCCAGGCGCGGGCGGACGTGGAAGCCCTGCTTTCGGTGTTCCTCCGGATCGCGCCCAAGTCCATAGGAGGCGGGCTTCCGGACCCGGGATTCTATGCGGAAATCCCGAAACGGTAAGTCGGGGCCGGGCATCCCGGGGGCGGCCGCAGCTGCAGCCGGCGCTCTGGCGTTCCTGCTGCTCTGGGAACTAGCGGCCCGGGCGATCGGTTCGGAGATCGTCCTTCCATCCCCCCTCCGGGTAGCCGGGGCCGCGGCGGACCTGTTCCCCACAGCCCGGTTCGTGGCAGCCCTGCGTGGAACCTTCTTCCGGGGCATCGCTTCCTTCGGCATCTCCATGGCCGCCGGCACCGCCGTCGGCCTGGCCTGCGGGCTCTCCCCCACCCTGGCTTCCGCCCTGTCACCCGGATTGACGGTTATCCGGGCCACCCCGGTGCTCGCCGTCATCCTCCTGGCGCTTATCTGGTTTCCGGACTGGGCGGTGCCCGTGTTCGCCGCGGTCCTCATGGCCTTCCCGGTCGTGGTCGCCGACGTACGCCAGGGAGTCCGAACCGTCGATACCGGGCTCCTGGAGATGGCCCGGCTGTTCCGGATCCGTAAACGCGACCGCCTCAGGAGCATCTACGTGCCGGCTCTGGCTCCCCATCTGGCTTCGGCCTCCCACGGAGCCCTGGGGCTTTGCTGGAAGGTGGTCGTGGCCGGGGAAGTCCTCAGCCAGCCGGCGAGGGCCCTCGGCACGGGCATGCAAGGCGCCCGGATCCAGCTCGAAACCGCGGAGGTCTTCGCCTGGACCCTGGCGGGCATCCTGCTCTGCGCGTTGACCGACGCGGCGTTCAAGCTGCTGCAAAGGAAGGACTCCCTTGACCTACGCCCTGAATGATATCCGGAAATCCTTCGGGCCCCTGGTCGTCCTGGAGGGATTCTCCCTGGAAATTCCCGAGAGGAAGGTCACCGCGATCCTGGGACCCTCGGGCTGCGGAAAGACTACCCTGCTGAACCTCCTGGCGGGCTTAATACCTGCGGACTCCGGAGAGCGGCACGGATTCGGCGATGCCCGGTTCGGCTGCGTCTTCCAGGAACCCCGTCTGGTTCCGTCCCTATCCGCCCTGGAGAACGTGGAACTGGTGCTGCGCGCGTCCTTCGAACCTCCTGAACGGAGGGAGAGGGCGCTTCGGCTACTCTCCGCGGTCGGGCTCGAGGATTCCCGGAACCTCCGGCCCCGCCAGCTTTCCGGGGGCATGCGTCAGCGGGTTTCCCTGGCCCGGGCCTTCGCCTATCCCGCGGATGTCCTTTTGCTGGACGAACCCTTCCAGTCCGTGGATCTCCGTACCCGGATCGGCCTCATGGACGCCTTCCTGGATCTCCAGACCGCGGATCCCAGGACGGTGGTGTTCGTCACCCACGAAGTGAAGGAGGCCTTGTACCTGGGCGATATCGTCGTGGTGCTCTCGGACAAGCCCGCCAGGATCCTGGACCGGAAGGAGCTGCTCCTGCCCCGGGAGCGCCGAAGCTACGGTTCCTCGGAGCTTTCGGACGTGGAGGCCGCGCTGTACAGGCTGATATTGGGGTAGCAAGGTTTTCAGGTCAAACCTGGACAGGATCCACAGGATGGAGTCCGGATGAACAGGATACTGCTCAGAATGAAATTTTCGACGCATGGATCAACAGGACATCCGATCGCCTCCGTACACTATCCTGTTAATCCGTCTTAATCCTGTTCATCCTGTCAAAATTCGCCGAAAACATTGATCGATCACGGCCCGGCAGTCGGGGAATCCAGCAGGCGGCGAACGGCGGCGGTCAACACCGATTCCGTGAAGGGCTTGGGCAGGAAGGCCGAGCCTGCCAGGTCCGGGGTGTTCTCGGGGTAGCCCGAGACGAACAGGGCCTTTACGTCCGGCCGGGCGCCTCGAATCCGTTTAACCAGCTCCAGGCCGCTCATGATGGGCAGTCCGAGATCCGCGACGATGAGGTCCAAGCCGCTCGCTTGGCGCTCGGATATCAGGATGGCTTCCCCTGGATGGGCGGCGGTCAGCACGGCGTATCCCCGTCGGGCCAGGGCCCGTTCCATCAGGCTCCGGATTTCGTCGTCGTCCTCCACCACCAGGATCGTCTCCGACCCCTGGTCGGCCTGGACTTCCCTTTCCTGGGAGGATTCCTTGGCCGCCTCGTCCCGGACGCCGGGGAAGTACAACGAGAAAGCCGTACCCTCTCCCAGGCGGGATTCCAGGTCGACGAAGCCGTTGGATTGCTTGACGATGCCGTAGACCGTGGCCAGGCCGAGGCCGGTCCCGCCCTCTTTCGCCTTGGTGGTGAAAAAGGGCTCGAAGATCCTCTCGTAATCCTCCTTCGGAATGCCCGTACCGGTATCCTGTACCGTGAGCGCCACGTAGGATCCCTCGGGAATTCTCTCCAGGGCTCCCGCCCTGGACGCTTCCAAGGCGCAGGAAGCCAGTCGAACCTCGATCTGCCCTCCCTCGGGCATCGCATCCCGGGCGTTGACGATGAGGTTGAGGACGATCTGCTCGAAATGGATGGGATCGATGCGTATGCAGGGAAGCCGTTCACCGGACCTGAGGGTAAGATGGATATTCGCCGGAAGGAGCCGTTCCAGCATGCGATGCATCTCGTCCACCGCCTCCCGGGGCTGGATCACCTTGGGCTCCATGGGCTGGCGCCGGGAAAAGGCCAGGAGCTGCCGGGTCAGGGCTTCCGCCCGCTTCACGGCCTTCTTGACGCCCTCGACGTCGTTCTGGAGCCGGGGGTTTCCCTGCACCTCCTCCCCGAGAAGGTTCGTGTATCCAAGTATGGCGGTCAGGATGTTGTTGAAGTCGTGGGCTATCCCCCCGGCAAGCCGCCCCACGGCTTCCATCTTCTGGGCCTGGCGCAGGAGGCGCTCGCTCTCCCGGAGGCGTTTTTCCATCATGGCCCTATACAGGGCTATCTCGATGGATGTACGCAATTCGCGCTCGTCGAAGGGCTTGAGGAGGTACCCGAAGGGCTGGGTTATCTTGGCGCGCGCAAGGGTGGGTTCGTCCGCATAGGCGGTCAGAAGGATGACCGGCACCGCCCGCAGGTCCGCCAGGAGGGCCGCGGTCTCCACTCCGTCCAGCTTGCCCTGGAGCCGGATGTCCATGAGCACCAGGTCGGGCTTAAGGTCCTCGACCTTCTCCAGGAGTTCCTCCCCCGAGGGAAGCACACCCTTGACCTCATACCCGTTGCGTTCGAGGTATCTCTGGATGTCCAGGGCAACGATGAACTCGTCCTCGACTATGACGATGGCGGCTCCGTCGGCCATGGCCTTCCTTACCTGTCCGGTCCGGACTGGCCGGCGTTTCCCGACAGTTCCGTACGAAAGGCCTCGTCGATGTCGAGGAGGATCACGAACTCCTCCCCGCGCTTGGCTATGCCCTCGATCACCGCCTCGTCCAGCCGGCTGCCCAGGCGGGGCGGCTTTTCCGTATCCGAGGGGTCCAGGTTGACCACCTCCCGGACTCCGTCGGCGAGCATGCCGACGGTCAAGAGCCCTCCGCCGTAGTCGATCTGCAGGATGATGATGCTGGTGCCTTCGGCGAGCTTAGACGGCCCCATGCCGAACCGCATCCGGAGATCCACGACGGGGACCACGCTGCCGCGGTGGTTGATGACTCCGCGCATGTGGGGCGGCGCCTTGGGCACCCTGGTAACGTTCTGCATTTCCAGGACGACCTCGACGCGGGTTACGTTCACCGCGTACTGCTCGTCGCCGAGGAAAAAGCAGAGGTATTCTCCGGTCCTGCCCGCGGTCTCCTCCATCCAGGGCCCCCTATTCGATGACTTTCTTGACGACGCCGAGGAGCTTGTCCGCGCTGAAGGGCTTGACGATCCATCCGGTGGCTCCCGCTTCCTTGCCCTCGTTCATCTTGGAACCCTGGGATTCGGTGGTCAGCACGAGTATGGGGACGAACTTGAAGGCGGCGACCTCCCGGGTCTTCCGGATGAAGGTGATCCCGTCCATGTTGGGCATGTTTACGTCCGTGATCACGAGATCGAGTTTGCCGATACCTTCCAGCATCTGAAAGGCCTCCAGCCCGTCCTTGGCCTCCACGGTCTCGTACCCCTCCTGGTTCAGGATGTACGTGATACTCTGGCGGATCGCCGTAGAGTCGTCCACGATCAGAATCTTCTTGCTCATCGCTCCTCCCTGGCCGAGGCCCCTATCGGGTCCTCTTCAAGACTTCCTCGAATATTTTCGGCAAGGGCAGGACGATATCCACCCCTCCCATCTTGATCGCCTCGTTGGGCATGCCGAAGACGACGCTGGTGGCCTCGTCCTGGGCGACAGTATAAGCCCCCGCATCGTGGAGCTCCTTCATACCCCTAGCCCCGTCGTCCCCCATGCCCGTCATTATAACCCCGACCGCGTTTTTTTGGGCGTATCGGGCGGCGGACCGGAACAGGACGTCCACGCTGGGCCTGTGACGGCACACGAGTGGACCGTCCTTCACCTCCACATAGTACCTCGCCCCGCTCCGCTTGAGAAGCGTGTGGCGGTTTCCCGGAGCGATCAGGGCCCGGCCCCGGAGGACCGTGTCGTTGTCCTCCGCCTCCTTGACGGTGAGGCGGCATAAGCCGTCCAGCCGGCGCGCGAAGGCGGCGGTGAAGTGTTCCGGCATATGCTGGACGATGACGATTCCTGGGGTGTCCTCGGGCAGGGCTTCCAGGAACTCCTTGAGGGCCTCCGTGCCCCCCGTGGAGGCGCCCACCACCACGATCCGCTCGGTGGTCTCCAGGACTCCGCGCTCCGGTCCGGGCTTGGGAAGGATCACGTCCGCCGTCAGCTTCTGGCTTACCTCGGTGAGCCTCGGCGCCGGAGGCCTTCGCTCCTTCGGCCGGGAAAGGTTGGCGGCCTTCACCACGTCGCAGATCTCGACCCGGCTGTCCTCCAGGAACTGTTTGGTCCCGAGCTTGGGCTTCTGGATAATCTCGATGGCTCCGTATTCCATGGCCCGCAGGGCGTTGTCCGAGCCCTCCTCGGTCTTGCTGGAGCAGATCACCACGGGAATGCGGTATTTCTCCATGACCGTCTTCAGGAAGGTGATGCCGTCCATCCGGGGCATCTCCACATCCGAGACGATGACGTCGGGGCGTTCCGTCTCCAGCTTCTTGAGGGCGAATATGGGATCCGAGGCCACGGCCTGCACGGAAATCTCCCTGTCCATTTCCAGGATTTCCTTCAGGGTCTGGCGTACGACCGCCGAATCGTCCACGATCATGACCTTGATCATCTTCGCCATATCATCGGTCCCTCTTCTTACTCGCGCTGGTATATGGTGGGAGCGGTTCCGCGCAGGGGCAGATCCATCCCCGTAAGGGTCTCGGAGTGTCCTATGAAAAGCCAGCCTCCCGGTCGGATGTGGGCGCAGATATGGCCCAGGATCCGCTCCTGGGTCGGGCGGTCGAAATAGATGATCACGTTCCGACAGAAAACGGTGTCGAAACCGGAGGGTATGGGGTACGTGTCGTCCATGAAGTTGACCCTGCGGAACTCCACCTTGGACCGGAGCTCCGGACGGACGCGCACCTCCCCCCGCTCCCGGTCCCTGCTCCTGAGAAGGTACCGCTTCTTGTATTCGTAGGGGATGGGTTCCGCCTTTTCCATGTCGTAGATCGCGCGGTTCGCCGCCTCCAGCACCCGGGTGGAAATATCCGTGGCCAGGATTCGGAAATCCGTGCGGGGAGAACGGGACCGGAAGTCCTCGAGCACCATGGCCAGGGTATAGGGTTCCTCCCCGGTGGAACAGCCGGCGGACCAGAAACTCAAGGTCCTGCCGGCGCCGGCATCCGCAAGGCGGGGCAGGATTCTGGACTGGAGAAATTCGAAGTGGTCTGCCTCCCGAAAGAAGTCCGTCTTGTTCGTGGTGACCGCGTCGATCATGTTGATCATCTCGGTCCGAGCGCCTTGCTCGGAAAAGACATAGTCCACGTATTCCCGGTAGGTTTCGAAACCGTGCAGGCGCAGGCGCTTCTGGAGGCGGCTCTCCAGCATCACCCGTTTCGAGTCGGGCATGCGGATGCCCAATTCCCGCTCGATGAAGGATGCCAGTCTCCGGAATTCCCGGTCGTCCAGGGACGCGAGGCGGGCGACCGGAGCGGACGGGGCGGCCAAAGCCTAGCTCGCTTGCACCTTGCGCTGGGCTTCCATCTGGACGGCCATGGCCAGGCGGTTCACGTCCAGGATCAGCGCGACGGTCCCGTCCCCCAGGATGGTGGCGCCGGAAATCCCCGACACGTCCTTGTACATCCTTCCGAGGGGCTTGATTACGGTTTGGTAATCCCCGATCACGTTGTCCACGACGAAGCCCACCCGGGAGTCCTGGGAATTGGCGATCACGATCTGGGCGATGTCGGGAGTTTCGCCGGGGATCTCGAAATAGGAACGCAGGTCTACGAAAGGCAGGAGATCTCCACGGTATTGGATGATCCTGCCCTCGCCGACCTTGAGAAGATCCTCCTTGGGTATCTCGATGCATCCGTCCACCGAGGACAGGGGTACGACGTAATACTCTCCGCCGATGGCCACCAGGAGTCCTTCAATGATGGCGAGGGTCAGGGGGATCTTCAGGGTCATCTCCGTGCCCCTCCCCGCCTCGGTGGAGATCATGACGGAGCCGCCGAGGGAATCGATTTCCCGCTTCACCACGTCCATGCCTACGCCGCGGCCGGAAACCTTGGTAACGGTCTTGGCCGTGCTGAAACCGGGATGGAAGATCAACTGGTTGATCTCCGACTCGGTCAACTCCTGTCCCGGGGTAAGGATGCCCCGTTCCACGGCCTTGGCTCGGATGGCCTCGGTGTTGAGCCCCGCTCCGTCGTCCTTCACGGAGATGAGGACGTAGGCGCCCGAATGCTGGGCCTTGAGCAGGATCGTGCCCTTGCGGTTCTTGCCTGCAGCCTCCCGTTCCTGGGGAGACTCGACGCCGTGGTCCAGGGAGTTCCGGATGATGTGGACGAGGGGATCGTTCAGGCGCTCGATCACGGTCTTGTCCAGTTCCGTCTCGGCCCCCTCCGTCAGGAGATCCGCCTCCTTTCCGAGCTCCGTGGACAGGTCCCGCACGACCCGGCGGAATTTGTTGAAGGTGCTGCCGATGGGGAGCATGCGTATGCTCATGGTGTTGTCCCGGAGCTGGGCGATCAGCCGCTCGAACTGCTCCGAGATCGCGGCTAGGGATACCTCCTTGAGATCCAGGGAAGTTCGGGCCAGCCGGGCCTGCAGGGTCACCAGTTCTCCGACCAGGTCCACCAGCTGGTCCAGCTTTTCGCTGGCGACCCTCACGGAGGCCAGGGCGCCCCCGGCTTCCGGGGACTTGTCCTGGATTTTTTTCGCGTGGGTCTGCCCGGCCAGGGTCGTCTCCAGGGTGTCCTTGGAGATGATGCCCTTCTCCACAAGGATCTCGCCCAGGCGTTTCTGCGAGGACAGGGCTTTGGAGATCTCCTCGGGGGATACGTTCTGGTATTGGACCAGGATTTCCCCGAGCCGCTTGTTCCGGATGTCGTTGACCCGGGCTTCGTCGATCTCTTCGACGGTCAAGGACGAATCGCTCTCCACGAAGATGAACACGTCCCGGATGGCGTTCCGGTCCCTCTCCGTCGTGAGGAAGCCCTCCCAGTAGCAGTAGCACCTTTCCGGGTCGATCTCCGATAGGCCGGGGATGTCGTGCACATGGGGCACCATGGTGCATTCACCCAGCTCGGCCAGATCCGCCAGGAGGGACAGCACCCGGGTGCCGTTCCGGAAGATATCGGGTCCCGGCTGGAATCGGACATAGAACGTCCTCTTGTCTCCGCTCTCCGCATGCTCTCGCGTATCGGAGGTTTCGGGACCGGAAGCCTCCGTGCCGGTCTGCGGGCTTTCCGGTTCACGGGAATCCCCCCGGGCGACGAGGGACCGGCATTCATCAGCCAGGGCATCCGTGGCCAGGCGCTGTTCTTCGGTCAGGTCCTCCCCGGAAGAAAGGAGGGCACGGATATGGTCGCGTCCCCGCAGGGTCAGGTCGATAAAATCCTTGGTTATCGCGATCTTGCCGGCCCGGGCCTTATCCATCACGTTTTCCAGGTCATGGGTAAAGCGAGCGATTTCCTCGAAGCCGAACATCCCAGCGGAGCCCTTTACCGTGTGGATAGCCCGGAAGGCGGCGTTCAAGAGCTCCGTGTCGGAGGGGGAGTCCTCGAGCTCCAGGAGGGTGGATTCCAGCTGTCCCAGGAGTTCCTCGGCCTCCTCCCGGAAGCTGTTCTTGAACTTGTCCAGCATCGGAACCTCCTAGAAATCCACGAAACCCGCTTCCAATTCCTCGCCGGAAAGCGGGAAGCTCGACACGAAACCGGCCGTGAGGAGCCGGGTCGCGACGCGGTCCGTTAGGATTCCGGAAAAGTGGAACTCCCGTCCCGTCTTGCCTGCCTCGAGCCGGGCGGCGTACAGAAGCTGAACCAGGGGAAGGTCCACGTCCTCCACGCCGTCCCATCGAAAGAGGACGGGTCCCTTCTTGGCGAACGCCTTTATCAGCGTCGCGCGGAGTTCAGCGGCCGAGTCTATGAACAGCTTTCCGGCCGGAGCGATCTCATGAGGGGCGGAGTCCTTCGCCATTCGGTACCTCCTGAGCCATGTTGTTACTATAACGGATTCACGGGATCCTACAAGCCTCACAGGAAGGAATCGAGATCCAGAGTGGACCCGATCTGGATGATGCTTTCCAGGAAGCCCGCCTTGCGCTTCTTGACGTAAAGATTCATCAGCAAGGCCCTGTCGTCCTTCAGGACCTCGATGTCCTTTATGACCAGGGGATCCCGCTCCGACAGACCCGCCTCGTCCGAGATCGTCCCCGGGAGCACCCGCTCTATTACGAAGGAGTTCTTTCCCGTGGACGTCACCTCCATTCCGAAGAAGGGGGCCAGAAGGCGTTCCCGCAGGTCCCGGCGTACGGCGGTCTCCCCGGGGGAATACGGCCGGGTCCGCAGGAGAACCCATACCCGCCGGGCGGTTTCGTCCACCCGAAGGTCCACGGGAACGAGGGTCCCGGGATCGTAGGAAAGCAGGACGGCCTGGGCTTCCGACAGAGTCTTGCACTCCTTGCCCGCTATCCTGACGATCTCTCCGGAGTCCGGGGCGGAGGGGGATCCGTCCGGGTGCCGGTAGATGGCGGACAGGCCGCTCCTGCCCTCATAGGCGGCTATCCCCAGCCAGGGATGCTGGATCTCTCCGCCCCGGTAGAGGTCCGGCAGCACCCGTACCGCCCAGATGGCGGGAACGGCGAAGTTTAGACCCTGGTACCGCGGCAATCCCGCGAATACCACCCCCGCGAGCTCCCCTTCCGCGTCCAGGAGGGGGCCCCCGGAGTTGCCGGGATTCACAGCCGCGTCCACCTGTATCACCTCTCCCAGGGGCAGAAAGCGCCGGCCTACGGCGGATACGATTCCCGCGGTCAGGGTGTTGTCCAGGCCTACGGGAGAACCGATCGCGTAGATCCGGTCCCCGGGGGCGAATTCCCGACGGCCCGCAAAGGAGAACACGTGGGGCGGTTCCAAGTCGACCTTCACCAGGGCGAGGTCCAGAACCCGGTCCCAGCCGACGACCTTGGCGGGTATCCTGTCGGTGGTCTGGCCCGGCAGTCGGATGTAGAGCCGGGAATATCCCTCGTACTCGGGATCCACCTCGCTGGAAACCACGTGATAATTCGTGAGGAGGTGTCCCCGACGGTCGACGAAGAACCCCGAGCCGATTCCCCGGTCCGGTGTACCGATGCCCTGGGCGATACGGATCCCGCGGTTCACCCAGATCGTCACGGTACCCTTGCGCATATCCGCCATGGAGACGGCGCTGGAAGACCAGGCCCGGGCTTCCTCGGAAAGGACGGAGGGAGACGCGGATTCTATGCTCTTGAGCACCTGCCGATTTCCCAGCGTGTAGGCCCTGTCCGCGAAGGTCCGCAGGTCGGTTTCATCCCTGTAGCCGGCATCCAGGGCTTCCAGGAATATCAGAAGGCTGGATGTCTCCCCGCCTTCCGTCCAGAGCCGCTCGGCCATGCGGAACGTGAGTTCCGCGTCGGATACCTCCAGGGTGAAGCCCTCGGGAAGCCGGGAGGCGGTCCGGGGATCCTCAGCCAGGAAGCGAAGGGACCGCGCATCCCTCCGAGCCGCCGCGAAATCCCCCTCCGCCAGACGGGCCTCGTATCTTCCGGCTAGGGCCGAGGCGGCCCGGCGAAGGCTCTCCTCCAGCTGGTCCGCGGACAGGCCGGCGGAACCCGAGAGGAGGTGCAGGTACGCCTCTATGCCCGCCGCCGGATCGTCCGCGGACAGCTTCTCCAGCTCCTCCAGCTTCAGATTCTCGTACCTGGGAGCCGGAGCCGGGGACGGATCGGAGGAACAGGATTGCGACAGGAAGACGGCCGCCGCAAGGATCGCGGCCGCCGGAAGAAGACGCGAACTCACTCCGCGGTCTCCGCGAGGACTTGGTCGCCGAACCGAACCACCCGGTACCGCACGGCCCCCCTCCTGCCGGAACCCGCGGAGGGCAGGGAAGCCCCGAAGTCGAAGGGTTTGTTTCCCACCCACAGCACCCGTCCCCCCGCGTCCGGGATCAGGGGCAGTTCGCCCCCCCCGCGCAGGACTCGCAGGACCCGTCCTCCGCGGACCAGCACGGCCGTGTCGAGACGGCCGTCGAAGCGCCGGGAAAACTCCCGGAGTTCGCCCCCGTCGCCCAAGGCTGTGGCTCGGGCATCCACCCGCCCGTCGCCGTCGTAATCCCAGGTTCGTTCGAAGGGAACGGCGAGGTTCTCCGTGTACTCGAAGACTCCGTCCAGATCGAAATCCGCCTCGAACCGGAGCGGCGAAGGCTTGGCCCCGGATCTCATCGCATCCGCTTCCGACGCGTAGAGGTACCGGGATTCGTAGATGCCGTCGCCGTCCATGTCCGCCAGCTCGTACTGGGGTACCCCGCCGCGGTAGACGAGGATCCCGTCCCGGCCATCCGCCGTGCGGACCCGGCTCAGCACGGGGATTCCGCGGTCCAGGTCCGTCACGCTTACGGGCGTCCCGGGATCCGCGGGTCGAGCGGTAACGCGGAAGGCCGCGGCTGCGCAGGCCGCTTCCGTCGGGAAGGGCGTGTCCGTACGGCGAGGCGCGAATCCCTCCCCCGTCCCGCGGCCCGGCCCGGAATACAGCTCCACCGCGGGGAACGGCAGGGCGTCGGGAGAGAAGAGATATTCCCGGACTCCCGAGGCGCTTCGATACAAGGTTCGCGCGAGATAGGGATACTCCCCGTATTCGAATACCGCCTCCGCGCCCGCCAGGGTCATGCGTCCGGATTCGGGCAGGTCATCTCGGAATTTCATAGATATTTCCTGGAGTCCGTTCTGGTCGAAGTCCAGGTCCCAGGAGAGTATCCGGCCTTCCCTGTAGGTCGACCGAACCTCGAAAAAGCCGTCCCCGTCGGAATCGGTGCCGAGCTCGCCGGAATACCGGGACGCCGCGTCCGAGAAGGACTCTGCGCCCTCCCCGCTTCGGAGGAATCCGCGCAGGTCCCGAAGGTCCTCCCAGGAGATGCTCGGAAATCCGAAGAATTCCGAAACCGCCGAATCGTCGTCCAGGATCCCCAGGTCCAGGGCCAGGACGGCCGCGCGGGGGCTCCTCCGGCCGGGCGCCCGGTATTCCAGGATCAGGTCCCGACGGGCTTCCTCGGAGGACCGGAAGGGGGCCAGGAGCAGGATAATCTCGGGATCCAGGAACCTGTAATAGCCTAGCCGGGCTTCGACTCGGCGAACCAGTGCGGCGACGGCTTCCGTCCGGGGAGTCCGGGCGGCGAATGCCAGGAGTTCCCGGGGAATCCGGGCATCCGAAGGGAACCGATCCAGGCCGGACTCCACGGCCTGGAGGAACGCCTCGGAGTCGCCCAGGAAGCGGAGAGCCCGGGCCCGCAGGTAAAGAGCGTCCGAATCCCCGGCCAGTCCGGGCCGGGAAGCCAGGGCAAGGGCCTCGGCGTAGCGCTTGGTGCGCACCAGGACATGGGCCAGGAGCCGGGCTGCGTCGTCCGGGGTGTAGCGCAGGAAGGTTCCCCCGGCCAGGGCTGTCCGGAGCTCGCCCTCCGGTTCGACCCAGGCCCGCCCGGCCCGGATGTCGGCGACCGCGAGCAGGTACCGGGCGTCGGAATTGGCCGGATCCAGGTACCGGGCCTCGTCGGAGGCCTCCCGGGCTCCCTCGGCGTCCCCGGATTCCAGGGCCCGGACGGCCCTCTCGACCGCAGCCCGGGAAGCGGCCTGACGTACGCCCAGGTCGGGGATTCCCGAGGTCTGGGAGAACGCGAGGGCCGCGCAGGAGCACAGGACGGCGGTCGCGAAGGCGCGGCGCATGGCTACTCCTTGATCTCCCGGGCCGGAAATCCCAGGAGCGTCCGGATGTCGTCGTCCTGGAGGGTCTCTTTCTGGATGAGCTCCCGGGCGAGGGTTTCCAGATGATCTCGGTGTTCGGTGAGGATGGAGAGGGCGCGGTCCCTGCCCTCGTCCAGGATGGTCCGCACGGAGGCGTCGATGTTCCGGGCGGTCTCCTCGGAGTAGTCCTTGTGCCGGGCGATCTCCTTGCCCAGGAAGATCGGTTCGTCCTCCTGGCCGTAGGCGACCGCGCCCATCTGGGGGGCCATGCCCCATTCGCAGACCATCTTGCGGGCTATGTCCGTGGCCTGCCGGAGATCCTGGGCCGTTCCCGTCGTGGTCTCCCCGTACACGATGGATTCCGCCGCGTAGCCGCCGTAGCACACGACGATACGGTCCTTGAGCCGGGCTACGGTGTGGGAGTACATGTCCTTCTCCGGCAGGGACAGGGCCAAGCCCAGGGCACGGCCCCGGGGAACGATCGTGACCTTGTGAAGGGGATCCGTGTGATCCAGGTAATAGTGCACGAGGGCGTGCCCGGCCTCGTGATACGCCGTGGCCAGCTTCTCCTCCTCCGTGAGGAAGAGGCTGGACCGGGCGATCCCCATGAGTAGCTTGTCCCGGGCGTCCTCGAAATCCTCCATGTTGACCACCGTCTTGTTCCTTCGCACGGCGAAGAGGGCCGCCTCGTTCACCAGGTTGGCCAAGTCCGCGCCGCTGGTCCCGGGAGTCGCCCGGGCGAGGCGCTTCACGTCCGTGCCCGGCTCGACGGGGATCTTGTTCATGTGGATGGCCAGGATCTGCTCCCGTTCCTGTACGTCCGGCATGGCCACGACCACCTGCCGGTCGAATCGGCCGGGCCGGAGCAGGGCCGGATCCAGGACGTCCGGACGGTTCGTGGCCGCGAGGATGATCACCCCGTCCTTCGTGTCGAACCCGTCCATCTCCACCAGCATCTGGTTCAGGGTCTGCTCACGCTCGTCGTGGCCTCCCCCGTATCCCGCCCCGCGGGTGCGTCCCACCGCGTCGAGCTCGTCGATGAAGAGGATGCAGGGAGCGCTCTTGCGTCCCTGCTCGAAGAGGTCCCGGACCCGGCTGGCGCCGACGCCCACGAACATCTCCACGAAATCGGAGCCCGACATGTGGAAGAAGGGGACGTTAGCTTCCCCCGCTACCGCCTTGGCCAGGAGGGTCTTGCCCGTGCCGGGCATGCCTACGAGGAGCACCCCCTTGGGTATGCGGGCTCCCATCTTCACGAATTTCTGGGGATTCTTGAGGTAGTCCACCACCTCCGTAAGCTCGTACTTGGCCTCCTTCTGGCCCGCCACATCCTCGAAATTCGTCTTCTTGGAGGCGTCCAGGTACCGCTTGGCGCGGCTCTTGCCAAAGGAAAAAGCCTTGTTGTTCCCCTGGAACTGCCGGAGCATCATCCAGATCAGGAAGAATCCGAAGAGCCAGGGAAGGGTTTCGAGGATGACCTGGAGCAGGCTGACTCCCCGGACCGCGCCCTCGATGGATACGCCGCTCTCCCGGAGGGTCTTGACCAGATCCAGGTCCGTGTAGGGTATCCGGGTGCGAAACAGAGCGGTGTTGCCCGTCTTTCCCCTCAGATTGCCCTCGATCTCCGACTGGTCGACGATCTTCACCGCTTCCACGCTGCCCTGTTCAAGGTAGGACAGGAAGGCCGAGTAGGAGATCTCGTTGGCCGCAGATTTCTGGTCCGTCAAGAAAAATACGGAAAACGCCCCCATCAGGGCTATGAAGAGGATCAGGGCGAATCGGTTGCCTCGAGGGGGGCCGTCCTGGGGCTTTCTGGGGGGTTGCTCGTTCTTGTCGTTGTCCGGGCTCATGGCGCTTCTGCGCTCCTTTCTATCGATCGGAAGGGGCCTATTCCTTCTAGTTCAACCGTAAGGCGGGGCATGTCGGGATCCGGGGCGTCGGCCCCTGTCCTGAACCGGTCGCGGACTCCCGCAGCGGATCCCAGCACGCCGACGATCCCGCGGCCATCCTCCAGGACAGGGACGAAATCCCTCCAGGCCCGGGGAACATTCATATCCGCCAGGATCTCGTCCAGGGGTTTCCGCCCGCCTCGAATGGCGATGCGGTCGCCGGGAAGCCGGGATCGGACCCTCAGGGGAAACTGGAAGCTGCCCTCCGCGGGTCCGGCGGAGTCCCGGCGGAAGTATATCGTACAATAGGGTCCCGGATCAATTCGGAGCGTCCCGGGCCGCTCGAAGAGGAACGAGTAACCCGAGGGCAAGGTTACATCCCGAATCGCCCCGCCTTCTCCATGGATGCCGGGAGAGGCAGGGCTGACTACGGATTCCCGGATGACGATAATCTTCCCGCCTTCCTCCCGGAACTGGAGGCCGGATCCCCGGGCGAGGATCCGAGGGCCGGACGACTCCGACTGAGCAGGTTCGGTGAGGGCCGCGGCACGCACGAGGGCGTAGGGTATACGGCGGCCTGTTCCCGCGAGGCGGGAAGCCTCCGTCATCAAGGCCCGAAGGCGCAGGGCGGGAAGCGCGGCCCGGAAGGCCCGGACCTCGAATGAGCTCTGTCCCTCCGCCCGTACGGCGGGCAGTTCGGCTTCCGCCAGGGCGGAAAGGCAGTCCTCATCCAGCCGGCTCTTCTCGGCCAGGGCGGACAGGGCTTTCCGAAATCCCGGGAATTCCCGCTCCACCGCAGGGATCAGCCGGTGCCGGAGACGGTTCCTGAGGTACTCGTCCCCCGCGTTTGTGGAATCTTCCCGCCAGGGCTCCCCCCGATCGCGGAGGTAGCGGAGCAGGAGCCGCTTGGGGAAGGAAAGGAAGGGTCGAAGGAAGGGGGACCTGTCTTCCGGTATGCCTCGAAGGCCCGCGGCGCCGGATCCCGATAGAACCCTGGCGAGCAGGGTTTCCGCCTGGTCGTCCCGGGTGTGGGCCGTCAGGATGCGCCTGCAGTCGAAACGGGCGGCAGCATCCAGCAGGGCCGCGTACCGGTAATCCCGGGCCTCCGCTTCCAGACTGGTCTTTAGCCTTGCGGCCCGGGCTTCGAGGGATTCGGCGGGGGCTTCCGCGATATGGCAGGGGATTCCCAGCCGGGCGCTTAGGCCCGTCACGAAATCGCGCTCCCCGGCCCTCTCACCGGCTGGGCGGATGCCGTGATCGACCCAGGCGGCATGAAGACGGATACCCAGCCCCGGAGCGACGGCCGCGGCGGCCAGAAGCAGGGCCGTGGAATCCGAGCCTCCCGAGAACGCGACCAAGACGGAAACGCCGCACAGACCGCGCTTCGAGAGAAAGGCGGCCAGGCGGCGTTCCACTATGGATATTCGGCCGAGATCCGGCCTGGCTTTCCGCGCGGAATCCGACGCGGTCAACCGATTCAGGCTTACTCCTTTTTCTCCGGCGCTGAGGGGGCGGCTCC
>JBGSPT010000217.1:0-13300 GCA_041738475.1 Treponematales bacterium | reverse complement strand
GCGCCCAGTTCCGCTGGACCGCGCGCAGGGCGGCGCTGGCCTCCCCAAGGGAACCGAATTCCAGCAGGAAGGGCCGCAGCCATATGTTTCGGACCCAGCGGGCAGGCAGCACCGGCCCGGACCGCAGCAGGAGGTCCCCGTCCTGCCGGTCCCATTCCCCGAGCTCCGCGAGCAGGTGGCGCGTCATGTCCGGGGCGGCGTGATAGACGGCGGCCTCGAGGGGACGGGCGCCCGGAGGAATCGTACCGTCCGTCACAGGAGCTTGTACCTCCGGGCCGCCTCCACGAGCCGGCGATTCCAGAGGTTCCGCTCCAGGAAATCCGAGCCCGCCGCGGCGTCCTCTATGCGCCCCGCCCGCTCCTGCAGGTATTTGAAAGCCCGGGAAAGCACGGTGGCCTTGTCCAGGGGCGGCTCCGCCAGCCGTTCCAGGAGCAGGAAGCAGAAAAAGAGGTAGGTGGAAAAGGCGGGATGCTCTGTCGCGAGCTTGTCCTCCCGGGTCATGCGATACAGCTGGACCGCGAAGGCTCCTTCCCTGCGATCCAGGCCCCGGGCGAAGGACGAGTAGGCCGCCAGGAGGTCGGCATCGTAGGGCCGGGGCGCGGCCGCGCCGAAGGCCCGCCGTTCGATTCCCCGATAGCCGGAATCCCAGAATATCCTCTCTCCAGGATCGAAGGTCCCGTGCTCCCATGGACTGAGTGCGTCCAGGATATCCGCGGCACCGCCGGGATTTCCCCGCAGGAGCTCCAGCTCTGCCCTGAAGAATCGGGCTTCCGGGTCCTCATCGTGGCGTGAGAGGACCGTCCCCGCGGCGTCGAGGCATCCCGCGTACGCCTGTGCCCGGGCATCCCAGATTTCCGCGCGGCGTCCGGCCTCCTCGAACCCGTAAGCCCGCGCGATCGTGCGCACACCTTCGAACCCGACTCGGGCTTCCTCGTAGCGTCCGATTTCCAGATGGATTCGCGCCCGGAGGAACGTACACGCCGCCTCCCAATCCCGGCGGAACACGGTCTGGGCCGCGGCTTCCGCATGGCCTGCCTGCTTGAGCGCCTTGTCCAGCCTTCCGGAGGCGAAAAGGGCCACCGCCGTAAACCATCTGCAGACGAGTTTCTCGTAGTCGTCCCGGTCGGCGCCGGATATCTCGTAGGCATTTTCGAAATACTCGATCGCCTCTTCCGGCCGTTCCCGTGCGAGTGCGCAGAGTCCCAGGATGCGATGGCATCGGGTTTCCATCTTGGGGACAGAGGTTCCCCGGGAGGAGAGCAGGGCTTCCTTTGCGTGCCTGGCCGCTTCCGGGAATTCCCGCCTGGCGTAGTCCCGTTCCGCCCGGAAGAGATCCGGGATGCCCGCGGGCAGGGCGGCACGACTGCCGGGTTCCTCCAATTCCTCGATCCTGGCGGCGGCCCGGGTCTCGTCTCCGGAGACCAGGCAGGCCGTAAGGTCCCGCAGCTTCCGCAGGGCCGATGGGATCTCTTTGTACAGCTGGCGGGATTGGTCCTGGGGGTCCTCCAGGGCGTCGGCGAGGACGCAGTCGATTTCGAATCGCCGTCGGTCCGGACCCTCGCATTTTTTCGTGGCCCCGAGGAGACCGAGGGACGGGAATACCTCGCGTTTCCTGTAGAGATGGGTCAGGTACTCCGCCAGGGCGGACTCGATCCGCTCCGCGTTCATGCCCACGAAACCCGAGAGTCTCCGGTTCGACATCCGGGACGCGTTCCGGGGCCCGGGGCCCGAGAGATACCCGGTCCTCCTCAGGAGTTCCAGAACGATGGTTCTCGCGGTCGCGCGGAGCCCCAGGCGTTCCAGAAAGTCGTGGAATCGGGTCGTATCCAGTATGTTTTCGCAAAGGCTCGCGGCGTAGAGGGCAGCCGCCGCTTCCCGGGGCATGAGGCCCAAGACAGCTTCGGAGGGCGGCGGGCCGGCGGCCCCCTCCCGTTCCAGCAGGGCGCACCGGTACAGAAGGGGCAGGTCACCCCGGGCTCGGGAAAAGAGGGAGCGCCGGATTTCGTCGGACGTGTCCGGGAGAACCTCCGAGAGCTTGCCCGCGTATTCGACGAAATCGGGAGCGGCTAGATCCCATTCCAGGACCGCGTACTCGGGCCAGGACTGGGGACAGGACCGGGCGGTGGTGGCGATGATCCGGGCCTCCGAGGACAGGAGAATCTCTCCCAGCAAGTCCAGGCTTTCCGGGGAGAACCTGTGCAGGTTTTCGCAGACCAGGATCGGGGGCAGCCCCGCCTTGGACATATCCCGGGCGTAGGCGCGGAGGATCAGGCCCATGAAGAGCCTGTAGCCGGTCTCCATGGACGGAGCCAGGGCGGCGCGGTAGGGGCTGGAGAATACGTAGGTGTACGCGGGCAGGAGGCGTTCGTAGAGCGGAAGCTCCACGGAAGTCAGCTGTGCACGGGTTCCGGTCAGGAACTCCGCGGTAATCCCGCAGGCCAGGGGGTCGAAGGGCCGGGGATTGACCGTCCCTCCCCGCAGGGTCAGGAACCGGTCGGGGGGGTATCCCAGAGCTTCAAGCGACTTCGTCACGGTCGCTTCCTTTCCGGTCCCGGCGGCCCCGCGAAGGATCAGAACGTTCTTTTCGCCCCCCACGACGAGTTCGCCGATGAGTTCCGACAGTCCGACCGCGGCCCCCTCCCGGCGATAGAACTCCTGGGCAGTCAGGGCTAGCCCGTCCAGCTTGTAGGACGCTCCGGCCGCCCGAAGAAGCCCGGATCCGGAGTTCTCCAGACTAAGGTAGCCATGGACTTCCGCGGCGGCGGCGGGGCTTAACCAGGCGTCCTCAGGCCGATCCGCTTCCGCCCAGGCTCCGTCCATGTCCGTCCTCAGGCTCTCCTCGTCCGAAGCCTGGTGCAGGGCGGCGAAGAAGTCCATGGAGCCCTCGAATCGCTCCCGGAGCAGGTTTCGGACCGCCAGGAGGGCTTCGACCGCCTGGATACGCCAGAACATCGATTCCGAATCGAATACCGCCACGAAGGGGTGTTCCCGTCCGGAGGGCCGAGCCCCGTACTCCGCGGCTATCTCTTCCATGCGGGTCCGAAGTTCGCCGGCGCCCCGGGAGTCCATGCGCCGATATTGCCCGTGATAGTCGATGCGTACGTACATGGCGATCATGCCCGGCCCTCCGGCCAGGAGTATACTCCATATCCACCACCAGCGCACCCGAGCGCTTGCCCAGCCGGTCCGGAACGGGTATCATGAAATCGCATAAAAAATTCCTGCAGGAAAGCCCGTATCCCGAAACGGGAACCGGGCGCGGTAAGCAATGACACCGTACCTGATATTCGAGAAAGTCAAGAGGCTTGAGCTGACGTTCCGGTTTGCACCAGGTCAGGAGTTTCGACAGGTGGTCGATGCCGTCCGGTCGGTCAGACTGCCTCCCCTGCCGCTCAACGAGGAGTTGGCGGCGTTCTCGGTGCTGGAGCTTCTGTCCAACTCCCTCCGGGCCCACCAGGAGCGGGGGGTCCGGGAGGATGTCGAGCTTCGGTATTCCATCTCCGACAACCGCCTGGTGATCGAGATCCAGGATTCCGGACGCGGTTTCGATCCGGGCCGTCTGCCGTACCGCCTGGAAAGCCCCCCGGACATCATTGATCCCCGGTCGGAAGCCTTCGCGGAATACCGCATGAGATACGGGAACGGCCGCTTCGGAATGGGATTACTGGCGGCCCGGAGGACCTTTCCGGCCTTCGTCCTGACCTTCGTCGACCGGGATCTCTCTCCTTGTCCATGGTATTCCGGGATGGTCCGGGGAACCCGGATCGTCCTATCCGCCCCCCTGGCTTCGGAGGTCTGGTCGGAAGACCTGGAGGAACTGCCCATGGCGGAGGATGAAGAATGAGCCGGGAGCGCCGCGGCACAGATCGGAACCGCGGGTTCGCCCGCGCGGGCCTGGTGCCCTCCCTGTACGGATACGTGGCGGACGTCTCGATCCGGGGATTCCGCGCCGTTTTCCCCGGACATCCGCGGCTTTCCGCGGGGGATTCAGCCGTCCCGGTCCTATCCTTCGCGGAGATCGACGTGGAACCGTTTCCCCTGCCCTCGGAAGTCCGCTGGGTCCGGGAGAAGGACGGAGCCTGGGAGATCGGCTTTTCCGTTCGCCTTCCGATGCCCGCCGGCCCCGCGGAACGGGATTTCCATCGGATCTACGAATATTACCGGGAAGCGATCCGGTAGTCCTGCGGAGGAGCCTCGTCGCGGGCCCGCCTCCCGAATCTTTTCAGCCCGGGCGTGTTTACGCCGAAAACTTAGGACAGGGGCGGTCTGGATATATCTTGACCCCCCACTTCGCGGATGATAGACTTTTTTGACGTAATATCGGGCGATCCCCCGGATCCGTCCCGGAGTCCTCCGTAAGATTCCCGAGGGTTCGCAATGAGCATTCCATCGATCGAGCAGGTCCTCGAATCGCCTCTTCCCGTGAAGCTCATCGTCCTGCTCGGGATGACCGGCATATTCCTGTATGTGAGAAAGCGCGATACCGAGGGATTGACTTCGGGCTTCTTCTTCCTTTTCGCCCTCCAGGCGGTTCGGGATCTCGCGTTCACCTTCATCCCTGTTCTCCAGATCTACCTGATTTCGGATCTCTTCGTGTTTGCGGCTCTCACCTACCTTGTCGCCGCGCCGCTCGGAGGCCGAGCCCTGGTGGCCGGAGTATCCGTCCTGAATTTCACCGCCGCCGTTCTATCCCTGGCGGACTACGCGAGACCCTTCCTCCCGGCCCTGCCGATCTCCCCCTTCAGCCTGGTTCCGGCCCTGGACTCCGCGGCCTTGGCCGCGCTCCTGGTGCTCCGGGGGAAGACCCAAGACCGGGCCGTGATGAACGCCGGTACAATCGCGGCGGCCTTCGGGGCCGCCTTCGCGGCGGCCGCCGTCATCCTGGGATACGGGAACGGCCTGCTCCACGAGCTCGCGGTGCCCCTCTTCTATGTCTGGCCCCTGGGTACCGCGTTCTACCAATTGGAGACCCATGAAGGCCAGCTCGTGCGAGCCTTGGAGTATTACGAGGGGGCCGTGGATTCCATCTACAACCTGGCCGTGGAAACCGGCGCGGCGATGAAGGAATCCTTCTCCATCTCGGACATGCTGGACGGCATGGCCCGGGTGGTCGTGGCGGAGACGGACGCCGACGGCGGCGCGGTGCTCCTGGTGGACGAGTTCGAGGATCTCGTGAGCGTGAGAGCCGTCCAGGGCAGCTTCCCGCCTCCCTTCAAGCTGCCCGAAGACCTGCCCCGTAAACCGGAACGGGTGGAGGCCTTCGTCCGGCATGCCCAGTTCAAGCTTGGGGAGACCCTCTTCGGGGAGGCCGCCCAGACCGGCAAGCCCGTGTTCGCGCCCTTCGCGGAAACGGACGAGCGGATCCTGGGGAGGGGCCCCGAGGAGTTCCTGCGGGTAGGGTCCTTGATGGCGGTTCCGCTCCTCGTGGAGGATACGGTCATCGGCGTGCTCGCGGTGGAGCGGATCCCGGGCCGGGATCCCTTCACGGAGGGACAGTTCGATCACTTGAAGACCCTGGCCAACTTCGGGGCCCTTCAGATCAGCAATTTCTTCTCCTTCCAGGAAGCCCGGGAGAGGAGCGAGCGCGAGCGGGCCGCGAACATTGCCGCGGAGATCCAGGGCCTTATCATCCCCAAGAAGCTTCCCGACTTCCCCGCCGCGTCTCTGGGCGCCTTCACCGCGCCGGCGATCGGAGTCAGCGGCGACTACTTCGATATCATCCAAACCCGGAAGGACCGCTTGCTCCTGGCGGTCGGAGACGTGGCCGGGAAGGGAGTCGCGGCGGCCCTCGTCATGGTGATGGTTCGTTCGGTCCTGCATCTCGTGGCCAATACGGACAAGGACGTTGCGACCATGCTATCCTGGATCAACCGGGGCATTACGGGCAAGATCGAGATGGATCACTATGCCACCCTGGGCTTGGTGGACGTGAACCTCGCGACCGGGGAGATCGAGTACGCCAACGCGGGGCATCAGCCGCTCCTGATCTACCGCGTCCAGGAGGACGGTATCGAATCCGTGGAGTTGAAGAGCATACCGATCGGCGTCGAGCGGGGCATGAACTACACGAAAAAGGCGCTCAGACTCCAGGCCGGGGACGTTCTCCTGCTGTACACCGACGGGGTCGTGGAATCCATGAACGCCCAGGGACGCCAGTTCGGGCGCAAGAACCTCGGCTCCTCCCTGCTCAGAAGCCGGGAGCTTTCCGCTCGGGAGGCGGCCCTAAAGATACGATCGGATCTGGCGAACTTCGCGGGAGAGGCTCGCCAGCACGACGACCAGACGGTACTGGTACTCAAGATGAAACTCTAGGGGCCTGGATTATGCTCGATATCTTGCTAAGGAGGGCCGGCGTACCATGGAATTGAAGATACGCAAGACAGGCAGCAACTACATCATCGACGTCAACGGCGAGATGGACTTGTACAACTCGTACAAGCTCAAGGAATTGGTGATGAAGATGCTGGAAAAGAAAGTTGAGCGCTTCATCATCAACCTGGAGAACGTCGACTACATCGATTCCAGCGGAATAGGCGCCCTCATCTACATCTGCTCCACCATAAAGAAGCAGGGCGACAAACTCGTGATCACGAATATCCACGGTTCGGTCAAGAAGGTCATCGAACTCACCAAGCTCATGGGTTACTTCCCGATCATGAACAGCATAGAGGAAGCCATCCTCCGGATGGAGGAGTGATCCATGGACTCCGCGGACACCACCTACCTATCGGGCATCCACGAGATCCGGGTCGACGAGAACAGCCCCCTGTTCGAGAAGACCAACATGCTGTACAAGGAATTTCCCTCCGATTACCGGCAGATCCGGTACTTCACCCTCCTGATCGTCCAATCGGCGCCCCTGGAGATCAAGGAGATCAACCTCCTGGAACAGCAGATTTCGGAGATCATCAAGAACGCGGTGAAGCACGGGAACAAGTGCGCACCCGAGAAGAAAGTCCGGGTCTGGTTCGAGTTCGACGCCTCCCACGCCCATCTCATCGTCCAGGACGAAGGAGAGGGCTTCAAGGACCTGGAGATCTGGAACGATTTCAACCGCCGGCGCCTGGAAAAGCTCGCGGCCCAGGATTTCGAGGGACTGGCGGATTTCGTCTCCTTCCGGACGGATGAGTCGGACGACAACGACGGAGGAAACGCCCTGTTCGCGGCCCTGGAATACTGGAACGGCGGATTCGTCTACAACACCCGCAGGAACGCCGTGGCGATGCTAAAGACCTATCCCCAGCGTCACCTGGGGGTGGCCCTGGAGGATCGACCGGTCTGAGGAAGGGAGAACCGGCCCCTACAGCAATCCCCTCATGGGAAGCCCCTCGATGCTGGTGGCGTCGTCGTCCGTGAAGGGGCGGCCGTAGAGGTATTCGAAGAGATAGCGGAAATCCTCCGGGGCGATGTGGGTGAAGGCGACTCCGTAGAAGGTTCCCTGCTCGTCCAGGAAACGCCTGCGGACCACGCCTCCCGCGGATACGCCCCTCTTGCCGGTGGACAGGGTCACCACTATCTCGGAACCTTCCAGGAGGGCCCTCTGCAGGGATTCGTCCGGGCTTCCGAAGAGGATGCCCCCCGCGGACAGATCGATTGTTTCCGTGGGGATTCCGGAGCCCCTGCGCGGTGCGTTCCGGAAGTACCCGTTGATCTTGAGGGACCAGGCCAGCACCTTGGCGAACTGGGCGAAGGTATCCAGGACCCCCAGGTCGAAGGGGGCCTTCCCGGGCTGCCGGTTCAGGATATGCACGAACCCGACGACATATTCCTGGAACAGGACGGGAATCTTCAGTTCCGAAAGCGTTCCCTCCACGCGCTTGGCGCGTTCGAACCGGGCAAGCTCGTCCTCCCGGTAGCCCGGTTCCACTCCGCGCTCCTCGAAGTAGGCCAGGAAGTCGTCCCGCGTCAGGATGCGCTGGGACGCGTAGGGATCCACCGCCGGGATTCCCCCTATCGCCGTAGGCAGGTAGTAGATGCGCCCGTGCCGGGTCAGCAGCTCTTCTTCGATCCCCTCGGGTCCCCGGGACTTGAACATGGTGACCGCGCGGTCGGATGCGATCTTTGCGGCCTTGCGGTAGAATTCCTGCATGAGCTTGCGGATGTCCTTGGGTTCGAATTCCGGGTTCGCCTGGGGTTCCTCCACGGGGTCGAAGGCCTGGGAGGAGGGGAAGGGGAGTTCATATCTCTCCCCCTTGAAGGAGAAGGAGACTTCGAGCCCCGCGGGAGGAGTCATCCGGGGGTAGCGCCGGCTGAGGTTCTTCCAGACCGTATCGGGCATTTCCGTGACCAGCCGTGATTCCGCGGACTCCTTGATCCGGGTTCGGAAGGCGACGGTCTGGCCCCGGACCAGGAAGGTGAAATCCAGCATGGACCCCTTGGCCAGGGCGTGGTGGGGGGCGGAGTGCCGGAATACGACGAATTTGTCCCGCACCTCCGTGATCCGGACGCTCCATTCCGTGCCTCCCGCGGACATGAGCAGTTCGAGCTTTTCGTCGAAGGCCGTCCGGAGCAGAAACTCCCTCTCCACGCGCTTGACCGGTACCGCCATGCTGCCTCACCTTCCCGTGGGTTTCACGGTCCGTATCGTCGGATCGAAGAACTTCGCCGATCGGCCGGGCTTCCCGGGATCCGCATTCCGGTCCAGGACCACCAGCTCCAGTCCCCAGCCCGTTCCCGGAGCCTCCCCGACGACGGCCTCTCCGAGGATCCTGCCTTCCGGGTTCTCCAGGAGGATCGGGAAGATCCATCCGCCCTCCGGTCGCCGTATCCCCCTGCCCAGCCTCCAGCGCTGTATCCTGAGGTCTCCGCCCGGCAAATCCCCCAATATGAATACTATCACATCCCGGGCGTCCGGAACCGTTCCGTCGACCCGCCCTTCTAGCAGTCCGTTCAGGAAAACCCGGGCGGCCTCCGCCGCGGCGGTCCGGGGCTCCGGGGCCGTCCCCGACAGGTCCTCCAGGGGGCCCAGGGTGAAGTCCCCGGGGCTTAAGCGGGCCAAGGGCCGGGTTCCTATGAGACGGTCCTGAGGGGCCGCCCGCAGCGCCGGTACCGCCGGAGTCGGCGAAGGCGTCCGGGACGCCGGAGGTCCCGGACTGACGGAGGCCTCGGATCGGCCGGGTTCGGGGCTTCCCGGAATCACCGCTCCCCCGGTCTGGACCGGAGAAGCGGGAGGCCGGGTGCAGGCGGTCAAGGCGATCGAGAGCATCGCGAGGATGGGGCCGGCGTTGTGCTTTTTGACCACGATATCGTAGTATGGATGCCCGGGGGGTGCAGGGTCAAATGGAATCGGGAGGTTTCCGGGGCGGTTCCGCCCCTCTCGGATACGCTCGATCGAGGGGGGGGCTTTGAGCTGGCGGCCCGGTCCGGGGCTCCTGGCCGCGCTGGCCGGGAAACCCTCTCCCTGGGCGGAGCGCTTCGTGAGGCGGGTAGGCTCCGGGGTGCACCGGTTCGGGATGATAGGAGACGGGGACGGTGTGCTGGCGGGGGTTTCGGGGGGCAAGGATTCCCTGGCCCTCTGCCTGGCCCTGGAACTTCGGCGGCGCCGGGTTCGCGACGACTACAAACTTGCCGCCCTCATGGTGGACTGGGTCGACGCCCCGTCCCCCGACCGGTACCTGGAGGATCTCCGTGGCTTCTTCGACGTTCTAGGGGTCCCCTTTCAGGTGCGCTCCGCCTCCCGGGCTTCCCCGCGGACCGGCGGGCTGGACTGCTACGGGTGTGCCCGGGCCCGGAAGCGGGAACTCTTCCGGGCGGCTCGGGAGGGAGGGTTCGGAATCGTAGCCCTGGGCCACCACCTGGACGACATGGCGGAAACCCTGCTATTAAACCTGAGCCTCCACGCCCGGTTTGAGGGCATGGAGCCCTCGCGTGAATTTTTCGGGGGTGAGATTCGGATCGTACGCCCACTGTGCTCGATCCGGGAGGGGAGCGTTCGAACCTTCGCGGAACGCATGGAACTGCCCGTCCTTGCCTCGGATTGCCCCGTCGGGGAGTCAAATCCCAGGAGACGGGCCAAACGCCTCCTTGTGGAGATGGCGAAAATCCATAGACTAGTACGGGAGCATCTTTTTGCCGCGTACACGGCGAGAGTGAACGACGACCCGGCGCGGTCCGAGGACGAATGAGCGGATGTAGGCCGGACCCGGGAATCGGGCAGGGGAGGGCGGGATGGAAATCCACAATCTAATGGAAGACATCGTACGGGGCACCGTGGACGAACTCTTCGATTCCGAGGAGCGCTCTCCCAAGCTGGGATTCTGTACATGCTCCCAGTGCCGCCTGGACGTCTCCTGTTACGTCCTTAATCGGATACCACCGGAATACGTTACCTCAGGCCGGGGAGTCGTGCATGGAGAGACCGACTGGTCCGGCAAGGTCCAGCGGACTGCGGACGTCCTGACCCTGGTCCGGGAGGGCTGGACCCGGATCAACCTGAAGAAACGGCCCCAGTACCATCAAGGCTCTCCGGTGGCATCCTCGGAACTGCCGGAAGGACCGGTCTTTAACTTCCCCTCCGTCATGGGCCGGCTGTTCAACGGCGTGGATTTTTCTCCCCTGGAGGATATCCAGGTGGGACTGTACCGGGAGGACGAGCTGCTCCCCATGATCGATCCCAACTGGCAGAATCCCTGCCGGATCGTCCGGGAGACCGAGGGCATGTATATCTTTTGGCCCCGCCCCCTCCAGGCGGCATCCGCCGGGACGGAGGCGGTATTCCAGCTCAGGGTCCATGCGGAGATTCCCGGCTTCGAGGCGGTTTCCCACTATTTTGAGCTGTCCCTGAAGGCGGAGCCCTCCGCGGTGGATCAGATCACGGTGCGCAAGGTGTACAAGCTGCCGGATCTGTACGTGTTTCCGAAGTGAACGGTGGACGGTGGACAGTGGACAGAAGTGAATCTCGATAATCGTCCGAATCCTACGCAATAGCGTAGGGATCAACGGTACTCGGTAGCCATTTCCGTTTGCCGACCACAGTCCACTGTTACCGCACATACCCCATCAACTCGTAGGCGGGTATCAACTCCAGGTAATGCAGGATGTCCAGCATCCCCCGAGTCTCGGTGTGCCGGATCTTCGCGACCCGGAAGGCGATTATCCGGGCCGTGGCCAGGGGCAGGGCCAGGGGATACCCGTTGTGATCCACGATCTGGTCGATGGACAGCCGCATGGGTATTTCCTGGGTATCCCCCTCCGGAAACACCACGTAGTTCGTCTCGACGGTCATGGAGCCAGTCTAGCGGTGCCGCAAGGGCGGCGCAACGGGGTTTCCGAGGTTCGGGACGCTTCGGGGTGAACCACTATACATCCGTTGTCATAAATTATGATTATTTTTTCTGTCTCCTCGATTCCGTCTACTCTTGCCGGTTGACAATGGAATTTTGAGGGATAGTATAGGATCAGGTGGGAAATAGTGGGAAATAATAGGAAAGAGTGGTATGGAACTCCTCACCGGTGAGTTCCGGAACACCCTGGACGAAAAGGGCAGGCTCTCCCTGCCCGCGAAGCTCCGAGGGGAGCTGCCGGGGAATGTTCTGGTCGTCACCCAGGGGATAGATTCCTGCCTCTGGCTCTTTCCGCCCGAGCAGTGGAAGGCCCTTTCCGCCAAGCTGCTCGAGCAGACCAGCCTCTTCCATGCCCGCGCCCGCCTGATCCAGCGCCGTATCCTGGCTCCCAGCCAGGAAATGGAGATCGACAAGGCCGGACGCATCGCGATCCCCCAGGCCCTGAGGGAGTTCGCGGGGCTTTCCAAGGATTGCGTGATCCTGGGGATCACGAAGTACATCGAGATCTGGGACGCCGAGGCCTACAGGAAGTACCTGGAGGCGAACGAGTCGGAGTTCCTGGCGGCCGCCGAGGAGCTCGGCGGGCTGACTCTCTAGGAACCGGGGTGGAGATCGTCCACGTTCCGGTCCTGCTGGGTGAGGTTCTGGACCGCCTGATCCCGCCCCGACCGGACGGGCTCATGGTGGATGCGACCCTTGGGGAAGGGGGGCACGCACAGGCCTTCCTTTCCCGATACCCCGGACTGCGGTACCTGGGGGTGGACGCGGACGAGACGATACAGGCAAAGGCGCGGGAGCGGCTTGCGCCGTACGGCGGCAGGATCCGGTTCGCGCGCATGTATTTCGACGAGTTTTTCGGAGAATTCCGGAAGGAGGTGGAAGGAGGAAAACAGGAGCGGCCCGGGATCGTCCTGTTCGACCTGGGCGTGTCCATGTTCCATTTCCGGGAATCGGGGCGGGGGTTCAGCCTCCAGGGCGATGAGCCGCTGGACATGAGGCTGGACAGCACGACTGGGAGGACCGCCTCGGATCTCGTGAACGGGCTGGACCGCGCGGAGCTGGAGAGGATCTTCCGGGACTACGGGGAAGAGCCGTTTTCGGGGCGGATAGCCCGGGCTATCGTGGAAGAGCGGGGCGGACACCCTTTTTCGACGTCCAGCCGCCTCGCCCAGACGATATTCCGGGCCGTCCCGGGCAAGTTCCGCCACGGCCGTATCCATCCGGCGACCCGGTGCTTCCAGGCCCTCCGGATAGCGGTGAACGACGAGCTGGGCCGGGCGGAACGGGCTCTTCGGGACGCCGCGGAGTCGCTGGAGATCGGGGGGCTTCTGGGGGTCATCAGCTTCCATTCCCTGGAGGACAGGATCGTGAAAAACTTGTTCCGATCCCTGGCCCGGACCCCGGAGCACGAGGCGGACCTCAAGGGCGCGCCGGGCGCGCCGATACCTAAGAATAGGGGTTCCCTCCTCGAGATCGTGACCAAGAAGCCTATTGCGCCCGGCCCGGAGGAGACGGCGGCCAACCCCGCCTCCCGGAGCGCGAAACTGCGGATCGCCAGAAGGGCGGATCCAGAACGACCGGTTCCGGACAAGTACCGCGGCCGGAGAGAGGAAGAGCAATCATCGTGAAGCGCGTCCTTGCCGTATTCGCAATCCTTACGGTTCCCCTTCTACTGCTGGCCACGGTCCGACAGACCGCCCGGTTCCAGACCCTCCGGGCGGAAGCCCTGCGGCTGGAAGCCCTCCAGAAGGACTGGATCGAGCAGAACCGCAAGCTTCTGGCGGCCATCTCGGTCCTGTCCTCCCGGTCCCGGGTGGACGAAGCCGCCCGGGAAAGCCTCGGATTGGTACCGGTCCGCCCGGACGGCATCCTGCGCATCCGGATCGAAAGCCCCGGGAGCGGAATCGATGGCTGAGGAAGCGGCCGTCCTGTTCAGGGCGGACTGGCTTTCCGCCTCCGCGGGCGGGCGGCTTGCCGGGAATGCCGGCGCCGTCGTTTCCGCCGTGGAGGTGGACTCC
>JBGSPT010000109.1:0-2508 GCA_041738475.1 Treponematales bacterium | reverse complement strand
GGCGGGGCCGGCCCCGGGGGAGATCCGCGGAGGGAGAGCCCGCCGTGGCCTCCGCCCGCGGCCCCGCGCCGCGATTCCATACGTTTAGCACGGAGCGCCCATGAAACCCGCAACGACCACCGGGGTCCTCGAACGGAACCGTTCCCGCTGGGGCTGGGCCTTCACGGCGCCGGGCCTGGTCTTTTTCTCGATATTCTCGTTCTACCCAATCCTGAACGCGATCTGGACGAGCTTTTTCAACAAACGCCTTCTGTCCCTGCGGCCGCCCAAGTTCATCGGGTTCCAGAACTACGCCCGGGTCTTGGGTTCCGAGGACTTCTGGAACTCGGTCCGTGCGACCGCGGCCTTCACCGCCGGCGTCTTCGTGCCCCTGTTCACCCTCTCCCTCCTCCTGGCGGTCTTCATATCGTCCCGCCGCCGATTCCGGAGGCTCTTCCAGATGGCCCTCTATTCCCCCGCGGTCCTTTCTTCCGTGGTGGCCGCCCTGATCTGGCTTTTGCTCCTGGATCCCCGAGGCCTGGCCAACCAGTTCGTGAATTTCCTGGCCCGCACCCCGGGAGTGGACCGCAGGTGGCTCTCCGACGGGACCATGGTCCAGGTGTCCACCATGATCGTCTACGTCTGGAAGTATGTCGGGTATTTCACGATCCTGTTCATCACGGGGATCGGCAAGATTCCCGAATCCGTGTACGAGGCGGCGGTGATCGACGGCGCCGGCCCGGTCCAGCGCTTTTTCCGGATCACGATGCCCCTCCTGCGGCCTACGACGGTCCTGGTCTCGGTGATGATCCTCATCCAATGCCTCAAGACCTTCAGCACCCAGTATCTCTTCACCCAGGCCGGGGCGCCCGTGGGACCCGTGAACGTCATCACCCTGAACATCTACAATACCGCCATGCGGGACCTGAACCTGGGCAGGGCCAGCGTGATGAGCACGCTCCTGTTCCTCTTCATGCTGGGTCTGACCTGGGTACAGCTCCGGTTCTCCCGCAGGGACGAGGTGGAGCTGTGAGGGCCCGGATCGGAGTTTCCCGCCTCGGGGAGGCCGCGGGCGGGGCGGCGGCCCTTGCTGTTCTGGCAGCCGCCTGCCTCCTGGTGCTGGTGCCCCTGGTCTTCATGGCCGGTGCTTCCTTCATGCCCGCCCTGGACATCATGAAGATGCCCTACCGGTGGATCCCCCAGACCTGGAAGCCCGCCAACTACCTGCGAGCCCTGGCCGGCAACGACGGCGCCTGGATGTACCTGCGGAACATCCTGAATTCCATCGTGGTCTCCTCCTCCATCGCGGTCTCTACGGTGACCCTCTCGTCCCTGGTCGGCTACGGCCTGGCCAAGTTCCGGTTCAAGGGAAACCAGGCGGTCTTTCTTATCATCATGGCCACCATGATGATCCCCTTCGAGACGGTGATGATCCCCCTGTACATGATCACGGTGAAGCTCGGGCTCCAGGACAGCTACGCGGGGTTGATCGTCCCCTTCCTCATGAACGCCTTCGGGGTCTTCCTGATGCGCCAGTACCTGATCACCTTTCCCGGGGAGATCCTGGACGCCGCGCGCATCGACGGATGCTCGGAGCCCCGGATCTTCCGGGAGATCGTGTTCCGGAACGCGGGACCCGCGGCCGCCACCCTGGCGGTGCTCTCCTTCCGACAGCAATGGGACAATCTCCTGTGGCCCCTCCTGGTGGCCCAGAGGGAGGAGATGAAGACAATCCCCGCCTACATCGTGAAGTTCGCCGCGGAAAAGCACGCCGACGAGGGGGCGATGATGGCCGTGGCCGTGATCGCCAGCCTGCCGGTCTTCGTGCTATTCTTCGGCCTCTCGAAATACTTCCTGGGAGGATCCGCGGTCTACTCCGCGGGCAAGGAATGATAGACCTCTTCGTCTTCGACCTGGGAGGGGTTCTCGTGAACGAGTTCGACGTGATACCCGAGGCTTCCCGCGCCCTGGGCCTGAGCGAGGCTCGCATGCGGGACCTGGTCCATCCCGACATGGAAGCCTACATGTCCGGCCGCATGGGACCGGAGCTCTTCTGGGAGCGGTTCCGGGCCCGGTCGGGACTGCGGGTTCCGGAGAACTACTGGGCGACCCTCTTCCGACCCGTCCTGGACGAGGCAGTGGAAGCCCTGGTCCTCTCCCTCAAGGCTTTCGGCCGGGTGGTGTGCGGGACCAATACCATTGACGTGCATTACGATCGGCTTGCGGAGCGCGGTTTCTACCGCTGTTTCGACGCGGTGTACGCCTCCCATATTCTGGGGGTTTCCAAGCCCCGGCGGGAGTTCTGGCTCCGCATCCTCGAGGCCGAGGGCCGGGACGCCGGCAGAACCTTCTTTACGGACGACATGGAGGAGAACGTCCTGGCGGCCCGGGACCTGGGGATCCGGTCCCACCTCTTCGAGGGGCTTTCCGGCCTGGAAGCGGCCCTGGAAGCCGCGGGCTTTGCCGTCCCAGTCGGGGATACCCGGCCGTGAGATTCCGAGCCCTTCTGGCCGCGGCGGCGGCCGCCGT
>JBGSPT010000103.1:0-4443 GCA_041738475.1 Treponematales bacterium | reverse complement strand
TGGCGGCCATCCTGGCCGCCGCCCAGCGGCTCTACAAGGCCCGGTTCGGCCGCATAGTCGCCGGAGCAGCCCGGATCGAAAGCGTGCGTAAGGACGGCTCAAACTTCCTGGTCTCCGTACGGGCTTCCGTGAAGTGCTGGGACCTGGCCACCGGGGATATCCTGTATTCCGCGGACAAGGCCTATACCGGGGTCGGCCCCGACGAGGCGGCCGCCCGCCGGGCCTCCCTCCAGCAGATCGGCCGGGATACCCTGGGCCGGGACCTGATGGCGAATCTTCCGTAAGCGTGAAACCGGCTCGCGCCGGTTTCACGGCGCCGAAGCCGGACGCTTCGGCGACGCCCAGGATGTCTGGATTCAAACGGATGGACAGGATTTGATCCTAGGATCGATCCTGTCCATCTTGTTATCCAGCCCTGTAGGGCGGGGAATCTTCAGCCACGACAGGGCACACCGATGGAATCGCGGTCAAAATCGACTGTAATTCGAGTCTCTTCCGTTCCAGATCGTATCGGCGCTGGATGTTCAGCCAGAACTCGGCGCTGATTCCGAAATACTTGCCCAGCCTCAGGGCGGTGTCCACCGAGATTCCGCGCTTGCCCCGAAGTATTTCGCTGACCCGGGTCTGGTCTATCCGGATGTCCCGGGCCAAGCGGTATGCGGTTATTCCCATCGGCTCCAAAAAGTCTTTTGAGAGTACTTCTCCTGGGTGAATAGGGTCTATTCGGTCTTCCATGCGATAGCCCTCCATTAATGGTAATCCGCCATCTCAACATCGTAGGCATCGTGCCCGGACCACCGGAAACAAATTCTCCATTGATCGTTGATCCGGATGCTCCATTGTCCGTCCCTGTTTCCCGAGAGCTTTTCAAGCCGGTTTCCCGGAGGGATCATGAGCTCTTCCAGGTCCAGGATTGAATGGATCAATACAAGTTTTCGCTTCGCGGTCCGCTGAATCTCCCGAGCAAAGCGTCTGGATACCTTTCCATCCCAGACGGATTTCGTTTCCTTGTCCGCGAAGGATTGGATCATGTGAGTATGGTATTTCCAGACAATAGTATTGTCAAGCAATACTATTGGATTAAAATGTACCGCGTTACAGAGGCCGGGTTACAATCCCCAGCTCGTGGGGCCGGTTGGAGATGATGCCCGAACAGCCCAGGGACAGGAGCCTCCGGGCTTCCGCGGGATCGTCCACGGTCCAGGCCGCCCGTTCCCGGCCTCCCGGAAGGGGAGGGGCCTTCACCAGGGCCTTGTCCGGCTTGAGGAAGTCCGTGCCCGCGATCCAACGACCCTCGCCGTGCCGAAGGTACCACTTCAGGTCCGTGGACCGGCACCAGATGATGGCGGTGGGGATAGCCGGGGACAGAGCTTTGAAGCGCCGGACCGCGAAGGGGTTGAAGGAGGAGACGACGATGCGCCCGGCCAGCCGGGGGCTGTCCAGGAGCTTTGCCAGCGCCGATTCCAGGCCCCGGTCCGCGGCGTCCCTGCTCTTGATCTCGATGTCCCAGTAGAGGTCCGTCCCGAATTCCTCCAGGAGGTCCGCCAAGAGGGGGAACCTCTCTCCCATATACTCGGGGCCCTTCCAGGAGCCCGCGTCCAGGTCCCGAAGGCGTTCCCAGGGGGTCGACTCGATCTCGAGCTCCGTCCCCGTCACCCGCTTGGTCGAGTGGTCGTGGGTCACCACGAGCTCGCCGGAGGCGCAGAGGTGCACGTCCAGCTCTACCCCGGGTATGCCGAGCTCTCGGGCCAGGGCGAAAGCCGCCCGGGTGTTCTCTGGCGCCGCGGAGGAGACGCCCCGGTGAGCGAACAGAAGGGGCCGGGGGAAGTCCGGGAGGAGGGGTAGCCGGCTCATGATCTAGGATTCGCCTTTCAACTTCCGCTTGAGCTCTTCCAAGGCCGCGTCCGCGGTCCCGGATCGGATGGTCTCATCAAGCTCAGCCAGGGCGGCGGACTCGGGGTTCAGAGCCTCTCCGGTGGCCATCTGGAGCTCCGCCAGGAGGAGGTCCGCGTCCACGGAGCGCTCCGTTGCCTTGAGGATCGGGAGTTTTTCCCGGATCCGGACGATCTTCCGGGCCAGGTCGGCCTTCTCGGCCTCCAGGGAGGCGGCCTTTGCCTGGGCCTCCCCGGCCTTGGTCCGGGCCGCCGACTCCAGGTCCGCCATGCCCTTGGAGGCGGCCAGGGCGGCCCGGTCGGTCCAGAGCCGGACCTCTTCCCGGGCCGCCTCAAGCGCCTTTTCCGTGGTCTTGAGGGCGGTCATGAACTCCAGGGCGTAGGCCCGGGCGGACGGGTAGTCCAGCCCGGACAGGTCCGTGTCGTCCGTCACAGCTTGAAGCTCACTCCGCCGCCGAAGGACACGCCGCCGTAGTTGGAGTACAGGCTCGTAAGGGCCAGCCAGTACTCGAATCCCGCCTCGACGAAGAGCTTGGTGTTGCGGTTGAAGAGGTAGGACGCGCTCAGATAAGCCTGGCCCCCGATGTGGGGGAATAGCATGTCGCTGGTGTCGTAGGTGGACCCGGAGAAGGCTTCGGTGATGTAGATGAAGGAGGTCCCGATACCCGCGTAAGGGGTGACCGCCAGGCGGCCCAGGTAGAGGTTGTACTCCGCACCTACGAGGACGTTCACCGGCACGAATACGAAGCTCAGGATGGTCCGGACGCCGTTGGCGGGCACCTGGATTGCAGCGTAGGGCCGGACGTCGAAGAAGCCCCGGGACAGGGGCATGCGCAGGCCGAGCAGGATGTTGGTCCCGTCCTCGGCGGGGTCGCCGTCCCCGATGACCCGCAGGAGGGAGCCCTGGGCGAAGTGGATGTACGGCGCCGCGTCCACGCCCCGCCTCGGGATCTCCCTGAGCTGGGTGTCCGGTCCGGGTTTGGCGGAAGAGTAGAGCACCAGGCCCGTGGAGACCTCGGGGCCCACGTCCTTGATCAGGACCAAGCCCTGCTCCCGCTCGTCCTGGAAGCCCGCCACCTGGGAGGCGACGATGACGGAGTACTCGTCCCCCTTCTTGATGCCCATATTGGTGCCCAGCTGGAGCTTGATCTCCTTGCCCGAGGCCGCCAGGACCCGGGTGTTCAGGGTGAAGGCCGGGATGGAGCGGATCTTGTACTGGAGCTCCATGGGGATGCCGCCTATGGCGGCCTGGATGGAAGCCAGCTGGCTGGATTTGTCCGAGCCGGAGGTCTGGACGTCCGCGATCCCCGTCAGGATGCCGGTTCCCGCGTCCACGAAGGAGACGGAGGTCTTGATGTTGGTTTCCCAGCGGTTGTTCTTGGTGTCGTACTGGCTGTCGAAGGACGCGACCACGGGGATGGCCACCTGGAAGGCCCCCAGGAGCTTCTCGAACTCCGCGGCGGTCAGGAAGGCCTCCCCGAACTGGTACTTCTCGGGCAGGACGAAGTTGGTCTCCTTGGCCTTCTTGAGGATGTCCACGAAGGACTGCACGTCCGTGGAGGTGAAGCGCTGGGTGTAGCCCATGACCGTGAAGCGCCCGAGGTCCAGGAAGACCTTTTGGATTTCCAGGTCGATGGAGCCCAGGGCCTCCCGGGGGATGTTCCAGCCGTAGTATCCCATGGCGAAGATTGCCACTTCCTGCTTCTCGCTGACCTTGGGCTGGGCGGCCAGGGGGGCCAGGGCCAGGGCCGCGAGCAAGAGCGCCGCGATGATCTTTCTCATACCGTCTCCTTTATGTGTCCGTGCCGTTCTTGGGCGCCCGGGCAAGCCGAGCCTCGGAGCGTGACAGGTTCCAATATACTGCGGAAGCGGGCTTTGAAACCGAGCCAAAAATCGAGCCCTGTCCGCGCGAGTCGCCGGCCGCGGTGAGCTCTGTCCCCCAAAGGGTGGAAGATTTGCCGGGCCTTGTCAAGCCGCGCCGGGGGCGGCTATCGTACCCCATGCCCTCCGGATACCTCCGCCTCGACATCCCCATAGCCGCCCTGGCTACGGCCCCGGTCCCCGCCGCCCTGGCGGTGGTCCGCACCTCGGGCCCAAGCGCCCCGGAGCTCGCGGCCAAGGCCTTTTCCCGGCCCGAGGCCCTCATCCGTGCAGAGAGCCACAGGATCGTGCACGGCTTCGTCCGGGATCCCGAGACGGGGAAGGACGCGGACGAGGTGGTGGCCCTGGTCTTCCGGGCCCCCTCGGGGTACACGGGGCAGGATGCGGTGGATTTCGTGTGCCACGGCGGGCCCGCCGCCTGGGAGGGGGTCCTTGCCGCCCTGGAGAAGGCCGGGTTCGAGCGGGCCCTGCCGGGGGAGTTCACATTCCGGGCCTTCACCGCCGGGAAAATTGATCTGGCCGCCGCGGAGGCCGTGGACGAGCTCGTGCGGGCCCGCACCGGGGAAGCCCGGGAGGGAGCCCTGGACCGTCTGTCCGGGGTCCTGGGGCGGGAGGTTTCGGATCTGCGGGATTCGATTCTGGACGCCCTGGCGGAGGCGGAGGCGCGGCT
>JBGSPT010000099.1:0-16630 GCA_041738475.1 Treponematales bacterium | reverse complement strand
GCGCTCAAGCTGACCCTGAAGCGGCTGTTCTCAGGCTCCCCGGACCCGCGGACCGGCCGCGGGAGGCGGAGGCCGCCGGACCGGGATCTCAGGACCCCGTCCGGAACCGTTCCAGGAAGGAGGACTTGAGGTCCCGTACGGCATCGGTCATGGAAACCTTGTAGACATGGGGATTCAGGAGGCGCCGGTAGGTCGGATCGAAGCGCCCCAGCTCGGTCCCGCATCGGTCCCGGGCTTCCGCCAGGGGCGGAGGCGGGCCGAGTCGCTTCCCCGCTTCCATGGCCTTGGCCAGGAGGGGGCGGATCTCCCCGCAGGGGGTCATCCGGAACCTGCGGGTATCCAGGGCCGGGTGATGGAAGGTCCGAGGGACACCGGGCTCCAGGGTCTCCCCTTCGGCGGCCAGGATATCCGCCCGGGCCTGCCCGTGCTCGTCGTAGATCCGGTAGACTTCCTTGACCCCGGGCTCCGTGGACTTGTCTGGATTGTCCGAGAACTTCATGGCGCTTTCCATCCCGCCGCCCCGGTCCACGGCCGCCAGCTTGTAGACTCCGGAAAAGGCGGAGTCGGAACCGCCGGTCACCAGGCGGGTTCCCACGCCCCACACGTCCACCGGGGCGCCCGCGGCGGTCAGGGCTTCGATGATCTCCTCGTCCAGATCGTTGGAGGCCACGATGAAGGCGTCCCGGAACCCCGCGGCGTCCAGCATCTTCCGGGATTCCTCGGCAAGATATTGGATATCCCCGGAATCGAGGCGGATCCCGAAACGCCTGCCCCGCTCCGCAAGGCGGCGCCCCGCGGCCACGGCGTTGGGCACTCCGCTTGCCAGGGTATCGTAGGTATCCACCAAGAACACCGTGGCGTCCGGGTAGAGATCCGCGTATGCCTCGAAGGCTTCCTTTTCGGAGGGAAAGGCCATGATCCAGGAATGGGCCATGGTCCCCATGGCCGGGATGTCGAAAAGCCTGGCTCCCAGGACGTTCGATGTACCCGCGGCCCCGCCGATATAGGAAGCCCGGGTCGCCGAGTTGGCCCCGTCGGGACCCTGGGCCCGGCGCAGGCCGAATTCCATGACCTTGCCGCCCTTGGCGGCGTGGCAGATCCGGGCCGTCTTGGTGGCCACCAGGCTCTGGAAGTTGATCCGATTGAGGAGGAGCCCTTCCATGATCTGGCATTCCACCAGGCCCCCCCGCACCCTCACCAGGGGTTCCCGGGGGAAGACCACCTCGCCCTCCGGGACCGACCAGAGTTCCCCCCGAAAGCGGAAGGATTCCAGGTAGGCGAGAAAATCCTCGGAAAAGATGCCGCGGCTCTCCAGATAGGCCAGGTCCTCGGGAAGGAAGCGGAGGTTTTCCAGGTCATCCAGGAGCGGCCCCAGGCCCGCGAACACGGAATACCCGCCGCCGAAGGGATGGTGGCGGAAGAAGGCCTCGAAGACCGCGGGCCGGTCCATGCCGTGGACGAGGTAGCCCTGGGCCATGGTGAGCTCGTAGAGGTCCGTGAAGGCGGCGCTGGTCATCCGGCGATCTCGGAGCTCGTCATGAGGCGGACGCCCGCGGCGGCCATGGACTTGAGGGCCTGCTCCCCGGATCCCTCGGGCACGTTGACAGCCCGGACCGCGTCGGTGAGTACATAGGTCGTGTAGCCCAGGCAAACCGCGTCCAGGGCGGAATACAGGACGCAGAAATCCGTGGCCAGGCCGGCCAGCCAGACTTCCTTTACCCCCAGGTCATGGAGCCAGCCGTGGAGCCCCGTGGGGGTCTTGCGGTCGTTCTCGAAGAAGGTGGAATAGGAGTCCAGGTCCGGCCGGGCCCCCTTCCGGATGATCAGATGGTAGGGTTCCAGGTCCAGGCCCTGGTGGAAGGCGGCTCCGGGGCTGCCCTGCACGCAGTGGTCGGGCCAGAGGATCTGGGAGATCCCCTCGGCATCCACCGTGGAATACAGCTCCGCGCCGGGGCGGGAGGAGGCGAAGGAAAAGTGCCCCGCCGGATGCCAGTCCTGGGTGGCCACGGCCTGGGGAAAACGGCGGACCACGGCGTTGACGATCGGAAGGACGGCGTCCCCGTCCGGTACTCCCAGGGCTCCCCCGGGACAGAAATCGTTCTGAAGGTCCACGGCGATGAAGGCGGATCGGGGCGAAGGTCGTATCATGGGGAGCCTCCCGGGAAAGGATACCCCTCAACACCGAGGCGCGTAAAGACTCGAATCACCGGGGGGTATGTACATTTTGTCGACGGAGGTATAGCCTTTCCTGCGAAGATCCCCCCCGACGCCCCGTTCGAGCGCCGCGTATCCCGTGCGGGCCGTCCGAAAACTACCTGGTTTTTTGGACGGCTCGGCGAAGGGCAACGTATGCTTAACATCGTAGATCTAGTTCTGGAGCAAGAAAATCAAGCCCGCACCCTCCTTACGGAAGCCCGGAATCGGACGGATGCCGAGCGCGCCCGGGCCGATTCCGAAGCCGAGGTCGGTGTCGCCGAGGCCAAATCCCGCGCGGCGGCTCTGGTCAAGGAACGGCTCGAACAGGCCCGCACGGATGCCCGGGACCTTGAATCCCGCGCTCTCGAAGCCGCGGAACAGCAAAGCCGCTCGGCCCTGGAGGACGCTCGCACCCGCATACCGGATTTGGCCCGGGACATCGCGAACCGAATCCTGGCTTCCGAACTGGGGAACGGCTGAATCTCATGCCCGGAGCCCTGTCCGTATACGGTTTTTTGAACGCCAAGCTCAAGGCGCGGATCAGCGGCCTGCTTTCACCGGAAACCCTGGAATCCCTCGTACGGTCTCCGACCTTGTCGGAGGCCATGGCCCTGCTGAAGGATACCCCGTATGCCGCCCTGGAGGCCGAGTATTCCCGGACCGGCGACCTCCGGGGCTGCGAAGCCCTGTTGTATTCGATGGAGGTGGAATACCACTCGGGCCTCGAACGTTTCGCCAAGGAGCCGACCCGCTCCGTCATCCGGGCGTACTCCATCCGCTTCGAAGCGGAAACCCTCAAAAACGCCGTCCGGCTCTGGTTTGAAACCCGTATCCGCGGACGCACTTCGGACGGGTCCGGAGTCTACCTGTTCCGGGGCCCCCTGCCCAACCGGATAGATCTGGACGCCGTCCTTTCCGCTCCGGATTCGGAAGCCTTGACCAAATTGGTGTCCGGTACTCTCTATGAACCTATCCTGCGCAGGACGGCGGCCCGTGCGGAGTCGGACAAGACCCTGTATCCCCTGGAGTCGGAGCTGGACAAGCTGGCCTTCTCCGTCCTCCTGGCCTCCCTGGACGGGCTCTCCCGTCGGGACCGGGAGATCGCCCGCAGGATCCTGGGGATAGAGATCGATTTCCACAACGTGCAATGGATGGCCCGGGCCCAGCATTTCTACCGGCTGGGTCCCGAGGAGGCTCTAGCCTCCCTGGTTCCCGGGGGCAGTCCCTACGACGCCGCCAAGGCCGCCTCGGCCTACCGCGCCGGGAATCTCCCGGAGCTCACGGAAACCATCCTGGGAGGCCGAAACCGGGGTCTGGCCGCCCTGACCGGAACCGGAGGGGATCCCTCCGCGCGGCTGGGCTTCCTGGAGCGGGCCCTCCGGGCGGTCTTGCGGGGCGAATCCGGGCGGCTCCTGGCGGGCTATCCCTTCACCATCGGCACCCTCCTGGCGTACTTCGCCTTGAAGCGGGAGGAGATCAGAACCCTCCTGGCCGTCCTCAACGCCAAGTACTACGCCCTTCCCGAGGAAAGGATCCGGAACTCCCTATGATCTTCACCACTCCCATGCGGCTCCTGGCGGCCGTCGTACTGGACCAGGGCTCCGAAGACGTATCCCGGGAGCTCCTGCGGCTGGGACAGCTGGAACTCATTTCCGTCCGAGACCTGGCGTCCGAATGGAAGGACCAGGTGCTCCCCCTGCCCTCCGACGGGACCGAAACCAGGATCGAGGAGCTGAGACGGAGATTGGAAGGCTTATTGCGGATGCCGGGCACCCCGGTCCGCCTGCCCGTTCCCACCCTGGACGACAGAACCCCCCTGGATCTGGCCGCCGCGGAAAAAAGCCTGGACGCCCTGGCCTCGGAGGTTGGAGCCATCCGGGACCGTCAGAAGGCGGTCCAGGAGGACATCCTCCGGCTGTCGGAGATGCGCCGACAGCTGGAGGTCTTCGACGACCTGTCCAAGCCCTCGGGCTTGGGCTCCGCCTATTCCTTCCTGGCGGTCCGCACGGGCGGCGTACCGTCCTCCCGGTTGCAAGCCCTGGAGGAGGCCCTGGGCGCCCTGCCCTCGGTGCTGGTGCCCTTGGGCGATCCCGCCTCCCCCAGCCGGAACGCCCTGGTGGTCACATTGAAAAGGGACGAGGGCCGCGTGGCGCCTATCCTCTCCAAGGCGGGCTGGGAGGACGGAATACCGGCCGGGGACTCCCAGGACGCATCCCCCCGAGACGGCAAGGTCCGGGCCCTGCAGGGGATCGACGCACGGATAGCCGGGCTCCGGGAACGCCAGGAGGCGCACCAGTCGGAGTTGGAGGACCTTTTCCGCAGGAAGGGGCCGGAGCTGGAATCGATGTGGGCCCGTCTGCGGCTTCGGGAGCTCCTGGGCCGGCTGAGATCCCGGTTCGCCCGCACGGAACGGACGGTGCTCTTCTCCGGGTGGATCCCCGCGGCCGCGTCCGCGGCCGTGGAGGAAGGGATCCTCAGGGCGACCGCGGGCCGCTGCCACATCGAGTGGATCTCCGAGAAGGAAGGCCGGAAACACAACCAGGAAGCCCCGGTGGCCCTGAGCAACTCCCGCCTCCTCCGCCCCTTCGAAGCCCTGGTCCGGAACTACGCGGTCCCGGAGTACGGCTCGGTGAATCCCGTGCCGTTCACGGCGGCGGCCTACCTTGTCATGTTCGGCCTCATGTTCGGGGACGCGGGCCACGGCCTGGTGCTGGCCCTCCTGGGCGGCGCCGGGATCCTGGCCGCGCGGCGCTCGGGCAAGGACGACACCCTGGCCCGGTTGATCCTCTACTGCGGAGGCTCCGCGATCGTCGCGGGAATCCTCTTCGGTTCCTACTTCGGGATGCCCTGGATTCCTCCGGTTTGGTTCAATTACCACGGAGTCGTGACGGGCCTGGAGGTCGGCGCGGGGTCCGTGCGCACGGTCTACGACATCCTGGGCATTACCATCAAGTTCGGGCTGGCGGTCCTTGGGACGGGGCTCGTCCTGAACTGGATCAACCTGGTACGCCGGAAGCGCTGGCTGACCCTGGCCCTGGACAAGGGGGGGCTTCTGGGCGGCTGGATCTACGCGGCCGGGACCTGGGCGGCCTTCCGCTTCGTCGGGAGCGGCTATCGGACGATCCCGAACCCGGACCTGCTTTTCTGGATCCTGGGCCTCCCGACCCTCGCCCTGGCCCTCAAGGGGCCGGCGGAGTATTTCCTCCACCCGCCGGAACATCGGAAACACTTCGGAGCCCTGACGATCGTCGACTTTTTCATGGAATGGATCGTCGAGATCCTGGAAATCTATTCCGGCTACCTTGCCAACACCCTGTCCTTCATGCGAGTGGCGGGCCTGGGAATAGCCCACGTGAGCCTCATGACCGCCTTCTTTCAGATAGCCCGGATGCTGAACCCCGGAGGCGGGTTCTCCGCGGCCGCGGCCGCGGTCCTGGTCCTGGGCAACATCCTGGTCATAGCCCTGGAGGGTCTTTCCGCGGGGATCCAGTCCCTGAGGCTCAACTATTACGAGTTCTTCTCGAAATACTTCAACGGGACCGGCCGGGCCTTCCGGCCGATCTCCCTGGGGACCCGAGAATGAAAAGGCAAGTTCCGTTTTCCGGATCCCACCACGGAGGTCACGGAGAAAACCCGGCCCTGGAACCGCAGATCCGACAGGATCAACAGGATACGGGATGGATGGACAAGATAATCGGAAAGATTGAGCAGGGATGTCCTCATCCTGTCCATCCGTATCCCATCCTGTCCATCCTGTCTGAAGTATCCGGAAGCATCTCCGTGCGCTCCGTGGTTTAGTCCAGAAAAGTGTTCGTTTTTAAAAGGAGTATGATATGCAGGATCCAAAGAAACTGTTCGCGGGGCGGGTTCAACTCAGCGTCATCGTCTTGGCGGCTTTCCTGGGCATCTTCGGACTCGTGTCCGTGGGCGGCGCGAGCGCCCAGACCGTGGAGTCCCAGGCTCCCCAGGTAACCCGGGAGCAGGCGGACATCCAGAAGTTCGGCCTCATCGCCGCGGCCGTGGCCTTCGGGTTCGGGGCCATCGGGGCGGGCATCGCCATAGCCAACGTCGGGGCGGCCGCCATGGGCGCCATCGGAGAAAAACCGGAAATCGCCAGCCAAGCCCTTATCTTCATCGCCCTGGCGGAGGGCCTGGTGGTGTTCGGTTTTATCACGGCCCTGATGATACTGGGGAAATTCTAAGGCTCCGATGAAGTACTACGTGATCGGGGACGAGGACGCGGTGCTGGGCTTCGGCCTGGCCGGCGTCCGGGGGCGCCGGGTCCGGACTCGGGAAGAGGCCTCCGCGGCCTTCCGGGAAGCCCTGGAAGACCGGGAGAACGCCATCATCCTGGTCACCGAACGGATCGCCGAACTGATCCGGCCCCAGGTGGATCGCTACGTCTTCAAGGAAGACTTCCCCCTGATCGTGGAGATCCCCGATTGGGAGGGCAAGCTGAGCTCCCGCCCGCCCTTGCGGGAGACGGTGAACGCGGCCATCGGAATCAAGCTGTGAGGCTTTAGGAATGGAAGCGGAACGACAGGAAGACCGGGACCTCCTTTCGGGCATCGAGCGGGAGGCGGCGGAAAAGGCCCGGGAGCTTGAACAAGAGGCGGCGGCCTATGCCCGGGACCGTATCGAAGCGGCCCGGGCCCAGGCCCGGGAGATACTCCGGAAGGCCGAAGAGACCGCGGAAGCCCAGGCCCGGGCCATCCTGCGCAACGCCGAGGCCCGGGCGGCGGTGGAGGCCCGCAAAGCCTTCCTGCGAGGCCGGGACGGGCTCATCCGGGAGACCCTGGAAGCCGCCCGGCGTCTGGCTGCCGATGCCGCGAAGGCGCCCGGATACGAGGATGTTTTGTTCGGCTGGATCGTCGAGGCCGCCGTGGGCCTGTCCGAGCCGGAAGCCCGGGTCAACGCCTCCCGGGAGGACCTGGCCAAGATCAGCGAGGACCTCCTGCGCCGGGCGGAGCGGGCGGTCCTGGAGTTCACCGGAAAGCCGGTTCGGCTCTCGAAGGTGGAGGGGGATCCCCTTCCCGCCCAGGGGGTGGTGCTGACCGCGGAGGGCGGTAGGCTGGCCTACAACAACCAGGTATCCGTCCGGTTCCTCAGGGCCCAGTCGGAGATACGGAAGCATATTCACGCCGTCCTCTTCGGGGAAGGCGCTTAAGGTAGGTCTATGAAGGATCGCATCATCGGCCGGGTCCGGAGGGTGAACGGCCCCGTGATCGAAGCCGACGGAATCACGGACGCGCAGATGCTGGAACTGGTCCAGGTGGGCGAATCCCGCCTGGTGGGAGAGGTCCTGAAGCTCTCGGGAAACCGGGCGGTGATCCAGGTCTACGAGGATACCACGGGACTCGCGCCCCGGGACAACGTCTACGGCGCGGGCATGCCGCTGTCCCTGGAGTTGGGACCGGGCCTGATCGGCTCCATCTATGACGGAATCCAGCGGCCTCTGGAAGCCCTGCGCGCCCTGTCGGGAAACTTCATCGAGAGCGGGATCACCGCGGAGCCCCTGGACCGGACCCGGTCCTGGCATTTCGTCCCGGACCCGGATCTCAAGCCGGGCGCCCCGGTGTCGGGAGGCCGGATCCTGGGCACCGTGCAGGAGACTTCCCGGGTGGAGCACCGGATCCTCGTCCCCCCGGAGGTTTCCGGAACCCTGGAGTCCCTTGCCCCCGAGGGGGACTACACCGTGGACCGGACCGTGGCCGTGGTCCGTACGGACTCAGGATCCCGGGACCTGTCCCTCTTCCATCGCTGGCCCATCCGGACGCCCCGGCCGGTACGGCGGAGGCTTCCCCTGTCCATCCCCCTGATCACGGGCCAGCGGGTCATCGACACCCTCTTCCCCCTGGCCAAGGGCGGGACCGTGGCCATTCCCGGGGGCTTCGGAACCGGGAAGACCATGACCCAGCACGCGATCGCCAAGTGGTGCGACGCGGATATCATCGTCTATATCGGGTGCGGGGAACGCGGCAACGAGATGACCGACGTGCTCACGGAGTTCCCCAGGCTGGTGGATCCCCGGACGGGCCGAAGCCTCATGGAGCGGACCATCCTGATCGCCAACACCTCCAATATGCCCGTGTCCGCCCGGGAGGCCAGCGTTTACACCGGGGTGACCCTGGCGGAATATTACCGGGACCAGGGTTACCACGTGGCCGTCATGGCGGACTCCACCTCCCGCTGGGCGGAAGCCCTGCGGGAGCTTTCGGGCCGTATGGAGGAGATGCCCGCGGAGGAGGGATTCCCCGCCTACCTGCCCACCCGGATCGCGGAATTCTACGAGCGGGCGGGATACATGGACACCCTGTGCGGCCGGGAAGGCTCGGTCTCCATCATCGGAGCCGTAAGCCCCCCGGGAGGCGACTTCTCGGAGCCCGTGACCCAGCATACCCGCCGCTTCGTCCGCTGTTTCTGGGGCCTGGACCGACAACTGGCCAACGCCCGGCACTATCCCGCCATCTCCTGGCTGGAAAGCTACTCGGAGTACCTGGACGACGTGACCCCCTGGTGGGAGGAGCACGCCGGGGCCTCCTGGGCCCGGGAGCGGCGGGAGATCCTGGAGCTCCTCCAGCGGGAAGTACGGCTTCAACAGGTGGTCAAGCTGGTGGGACCGGACGCCCTGCCCGACTCCCAGCGCTTCGTCCTGGAGGTCTGCTCGCTCTTCAAGAACGCCTTTCTCCAGCAGAACGCCTTCGACGACGTGGACCGCTATTCCTCGGTGGAAAAGCAGCTGCGCATGCTTTCCCTGATCCTGGTCTACTGGAGAAGGGGCGCCGCGGCGATCAAGCGGGGGGTCACCTTGGTCAAGCTGAAACAGATGAAGGTCCTGCCCGACATCGTCAAGATGAAATTCACCATCCGGGACGAGGGTGCCGCGGAGTTCGACAAGCTCCAGGCCCGGCTTGAGCGGTCCCTGGATCAATTGGAGTCCATCTATGCCTGACGCGGAAGCCCGGAACGAGACGCGCCGACGGCTCATGTCCGGACGGGAGTACGTCCGAGCGGACCGCATCGACGGCCCCCTGGTCTTCATCCGGAAGACCCACCCCGTGGGATACCGGGAGCTGGTGGAGTGCGTGGACCGGGAGGGGCGCACCCGGCTGGGCATGGTCCTGGACACCAGCGACGACGCGGTGGTGGTCCAGGTCTTCGAGGGAACCCAGGGGCTGACCATGCCGGGAACCAAGGTCCGGTTCCGCGGCCGCCCCCTGACTCTCGGGGTAAGCGACAGGATGCTGGGACGGGTCTTCGACGGCCTGGGCCGCCCCATAGACGGGGGCCCCGCCCCCCTCGCGGAGGCGGAGGTCGACGTCAACGGCCGGCCCATCAATCCGACCTCCCGGGAATACCCCCGGGACTTCATCCAGACCGGGATTTCGGCCATCGACGGGATGAATACCCTTATCCGGGGCCAGAAGCTCCCCATCTTCTCGGGCAACGGGCTTCCCCACAACGAGCTGGCCGCCCAGATAGCCCGGCAGGCCAAGATCCGGGGAGGCGCCGGGGACTTCGCGGTGGTCTTCGCGGCCATGGGGGTCAAGCACGACGTTGCCCGGTACTTTACCCGATCCTTCGAGGAGACGGGGGTTCTGGAAAACGTGGCACTCTTCCTGTCCCTGGCGGACGACCCCTCCATCGAGCGGATCATCACCCCCCGGACGGCTCTGACCCTGGCGGAGCACCTGGCCTACGTCAAGGGACTCCACGTCCTGGTCATCCTGACGGACATGTCCAATTACTGCGAATCCCTCCGGGAAATCTCCACGATCCGGGGGGAGATCCCCTCCCGCAAGGGCTACCCGGGCTACCTCTACTCGGACCTGGCGGAGATCTACGAGAGGTCCGGCATGATCCAGGGCTCGGCGGGCTCCATCACCCAGCTGCCCATCCTGACCATGCCCAGCGACGACATCTCCCACCCCATCCCGGACCTGACCGGGTATATCACGGAGGGGCAGATCGTCTTCGAGCGTGAAATGGCCGGCCGGGGGATCTACCCCCCCGTGGCGGGCCTGCCCTCCCTGTCCTGGCTCATGAAGGACGGCATCGGCGAAGGCATGACCCGGGAGGACCATCCCCACCTGGCCAGCCAGCTCTTCGCGGCCTACAGCTACGTCAAGGACATCCGGAACCTGGCCTCGGTCATCGGGGAAGAGGAGCTCACCCCCTTGGACCACCAGTACCTGGAGTTCGGGGACTTCCTCGAGCGCAAGTTCGTCAGCCAGGAAAAGAACGAGGATCGCCCCATCGAGCGGACCTTGGATCTCGGCTGGGAAGCCCTGAAGCTCCTGCCCTCGGAGGAGCTTCACCGGGTCACGGACGAGGAGATCGAAAAGTACTATCTGGGGGCGGACTAAGCCATGCGCGCCGTGGCTCCCACCAAGACCAGTCTCCTGAAGCTCCGGGAGGAGCTGAAGTTCGCGCGCCTCGGGCACGAGCTTCTGGATCAGAAACGCAACATCCTGGTCGTGGAGCTGTTGACCCTGGTGGACCAGGCCGCGGATTTCGAAAAGAAGGTGGAGGCCGCCCTGGAAACCGCCTACGGCTCCCTGCAGGAGGCCGCCCTGGGTATGGGGAAACTCCGGGTCTCGTCGGCCGCCGCGGCGGTGAACCTGGAGCCCTCGGTGGCCCTGCGCCAGCGCAAGGTTATGGGCGTGCTCCTGCCGGTGGTGGAAACCTCATTCCAGGAGCGGGCCCCCGACTACAGCGCCCTGGGAACCAGCGTCTGGATGGACAAGTCGGTGCGCGATTTCCAGGAGGCCCTGAAGCTGATGGGGCGCTTCGCGGAGCTCAAGGCGTCCATCATGCGCCTGGCCGCCGAGGTCCGCAAGACCATCCGCAAGGTGAACGCCCTGGAGAAGATCGCCATTCCCGACTTGGAGGAATCGGTGCATTATATACAGGGCCGGCTGGAGGAGAACGAGAGGGACATGTTCATCCTCATGAAGATGGTGAAGAACCGGTTGACCCGGGAAGAAGCGGAGGCGGCGAAGCCATGATAAAACCCATCCGGAGGATCCTCACCTATGTGGACGGCACGGAGCAGTCCGTGACCGCCGCCCAGTACGCCATCGTCCTGGCCAAGAGCCTGGACGCCGAACTCTTCGCCCTCTACGTTATCAACACCCGGGCCCTCTCGGAGCTGGTCAAGGCCCACATCTTCCTGGACTCCGAACAGGAGGAATACCACCGGGACCTGGACGAGGACGCGGAACGCTACCTGAACCATGTCCGGAACCTTGCCCGGTCCAAGGGAATCACCGTGACCGCGGAACGGTCCAACGGGGCCGTCCACCAGGAAATCCTGGCCAAGGTCCGGGAGCACGAGATAGACCTCCTGGTCCTGGGCGAAATCTCCCAGATTCGCAGTCGTCGGGACGAGCTGTACAACGAGACCGAGCGGGCGATGAGAAGCGTGGCCTGCTCCGTACTGATAGCCAAGAACGAAGATCGTATCGCCGAACTCTTCGATACGCTCGACTAAAAACCGGAGGGAAATTTAATGGCATTGATCGACCTGATCCAGGAGGATGTCGTCCGGGTGCCTCTGGCGGCGGGGAACAAGGAAGGGATCATCCGAGAACTGGTCCAAACCCTGGCCGCGGCCGGCAAGGTCTCCGATCCCGAGGCCGCATCCCGGGCCGTGCTGGACCGGGAAGCCAAGGGCAGCACCGGGCTCGAGGAGGGGGTGGCCGTGCCCCACGGCAAGACTCCCGCCGTGGAAAGCCTGGCCATCGCGGTGGGAGTGGCGCCCAAGGGCGTGGACTTCGCGGCCCTGGACGGCGAACCCTCCAACCTCTTCTTCCTGATCCTGGCCCCCCCGGACCAGTCGGGTCCCCACATCGAGGCCCTGGCGGAGATCGCCCGGCTGTGCAGGTCCAAGGCCTTCTGCCGTACCCTGGTCTCTTCCCGGGACGCGAAGGAATTGGTGGAACTCTTCCAGGACTGATCCGGAGAACCTCCGGGCCGTCCCCGGTCCGTGCGCCGTCCGCCGGGCCGGGGACGGCGGGATCCGGAAGCGAAAAAATCTAGCCAAAGACGTCTATACGGCGTATCATGCCCTATAGAATAAGATAAAGGAGGATCGAATGCCTGGTTTCTCGACCGAAGGGGCCGTCTGGTGGCCCTTCGACATCACCGAGCGGTTCATGGTGGACGTGTTCAAGGGGTACGGGGTTCCCGCCGGGGACGCCGAGGTCTGCGCGGAGGTACTGATCACCGCGGACAAGCGGGGGATCGACTCCCACGGGGTCGGCCGGCTCAAGCCCATCTATATCGACCGGATCAAGGACGGACAGATCGACCCCGTCACCAAGATAGACCTGATCAAGGAAGGCCCCACCACCGCCGTCCTGGATGCCAACAACGGCATGGGGCAGGTGGTGTCCAAGAAGGCCATGCTCATGGCCATCGAGAAGGCCCGAAAGTACGGGATGGGCATGGTGGTGGTCCGCAACTCCAACCACTACGGGATCGCGGGGTACTACACGGGCCTGGCCGCGGATCACGGCATGATCGGGTTCTCGGGAACCAACGCCCGGCCTTCGATAGCCCCCACCTTCGGGGTGGAGAACATGATGGGGACCAATCCCCTCTGCTTCGCCATGCCCACGGACGAGCCCTTCCACTTCAACATCGACTGCGCCACCTCCATCTCCCAGCGGGGAAAGATCGAGGTCTACGCCCGGCAGAAGAAGGACATCCCTCCGGGCTGGGTCATCGGGGCGGACGGGACGACCAAGGTCGATTCCATCGCGGTCCTGGACGACCTGGTCAAGGGGACCGCGGCCCTGAGCCCCGTGGGAGGCATCGGGGAGGAAGGAGGCGGTCACAAGGGCTACGGCTGGGCGGCGACCGTGGAGATCCTTTCCTCGGCCCTCCAGCAGGGGGCCTTCATGAAGAGCCTCCTGGGCTTCGACAACGGCAAGAAGGTCCCCTACAAGCTGGGGCACTTCTTCATGGCGGTGAACATCGAAGCCTTCACGGACCTCGAGTCCTTCAAGAAGACCTCCGGCGAGATCTGCCGGGCACTCCGGAACTCCAAGAAGGCCCCGGGCCAGAAACGGATCTGGACCGCCGGGGAGCCCGAGTGGGACGCCTGGCTGGATCGGAAGGACAAGGGCGTGCCCCTGGACGAGGTGGAGCGGGTCCAGTTCGACCAGATGAAGGCGGAGCTCAAACTAACCCAGTACAAGTTCCCGTGGGAAAAATAACCCGAACGTGATGCAACCGTGGAGGAAACCATGAAATCCAAGACCCTCTCCCTTGCCGACATCGACGGCCTCTTTCCCGCGGACCTCTCCCCGGACAAGAAAGCCCAGGCCAAGACCCTTTTCCTGAAGAAACTCTCCCTGGAAGCCCATCGCTTCTACGGCGGCAAGCTGCAGACCGTTCCCAAATGCGGCATCTACGGGTTCAACTGGTTCAACGTCTGGTACACCCCCGGGGTGTCCAAGATCTCGACCTCCATCCGGGACGACAACGACGTGTCCTTCGAGACCACCTGCCGGGGCAACATGGTCGCAGTGGTCAGCGACTCCACCAGGGTCCTGGGGGACGGGGACTGCACACCCCCCGGCGGCCTGGGGGTCATGGAGGGCAAGTCCTTGATCATGAAATACCTGGGCGGCGTGGACGCCGTGCCCCTGTGCGTGGACTCCCGGAACGAAGCGGGCAAGCACGATCCCGCCAAGATCATCGAGTTCGTGAAGATGTGCCAGCACTCCTTCGGGGCCGTCAACCTGGAGGACATCAGCCAGCCCAACTGCTTCCGGGTCCTGGACGAGCTGCGGGACGCCTGCGACATCCCGGTCTGGCATGACGACGCTCAGGGCACCGCCTGCGTCACCCTGGCGGGCCTGATCAACGCGGTCCACCTGGCGGGCAAGCGGATGGAAGACGTACGGATCGTCCTCCTGGGCGCCGGGGCCTCCAACACCACCATAGCCCGCCTGCTCATGGCGGACGGGGCCCGGGGCGAGAACATCGTGATGTTCGACACCAAGGGCAGCCTCCACAAGGGGCGGAAGGACATCGAGGCCAGCCCCGAGAACTACCGCAAGTGGGAACTGTGCCGATCCACGAATCCCGGGGGCATCCTGACCATCGAGGACGCATTCCGGGGCGCCGACGCCCTGGTCGCCCTGTCCACCCCGGGCCCGGACGTGGTCAAGCCCGAGTGGGTGGCTTCCATGGCCCCCAAGGCCATCGTCTTTGCCTGCGCCAACCCGGTGCCCGAGATCTGGCCCCACAAGGCCAAGGAGGCCGGCGCCTTCATCGTGGCCACGGGCCGGGGGGACTTCCCCAACCAGGTGAACAACTCCATCTGCTTCCCCGGGATCCTCAAGGGCGCCCTGGCGGTCCGGGCCCGGAAGATCTCCGACGGCATGGCCATCCGCTGCGCCCACTCCCTGGCGGACTTCGCCAAAGCCCGGGGCATCCACCCGGACAACATCGTCCCGAGCATGGACGAGAGCGACGTATTCTCCGTGGAGGCCGCGGACGTGGCGGAACAGGCGGTGAAGGAGGGCCTGGCCCGGGTGCCCAAGTCCCGGGAGGAGGTCTACGCCTGGGCGAAGAAGGAGATCGCGGCGGCCCGGAAGACCTTCGAGTCCATGATGGAGCGGGGGGATATCCCCGAACCGGACGAGGCCATGATCCTGGCCGCCCGCGACTGGGCGCTGAAACAAGTCTGAGATAGGCCGGGCTTGAGAAGTCAAACCACAGAGGCACGGAAAACACAGAGATATTATTGAGCTAGGGCGAGACAGGATGGACAGGATGGGATGTGGATGAACAGGATGGTTAGGACAATTTCTAATCCTCCTATCTTGTTCATCCTTTCCTAATCTTGTTCATCCTGTCGGTTCTATGGTTCCAAGCTCGATCTAAGCGGATCGTAACGACAGCAGCGCCCGGGCGCAGTCCGTGTCCGTGACCAGGGCGGAGCAGATCCCGCTCCGGAGCATCGCCCGGAGGGGCTCCGCCTTGCCCGCCCCCGCCGCTGCGATCGCCACGGTGCGCACCCTGCGGAGATCCTCCAGGGGCAGGTAGACCATGCGGTCCGACACGGGGGTGGGAACCATCCGTCCCCGGCCGTCGAAGACCACGAAGTTGCTGATGCACTCCCCCCCCGCCTCCCGCATCCTGTCCAGGTCCGCCTCCGTGAAGATGCCGCTCCGGCACATCGAGCTGTCCACGGTCAAGCCGCTTACCCCCAGGATGGCCATGTCAAGACGGCTCCAGAGGTCCCGGACCGGACGGAAGTTGCTGTCCTCCATGAGGGCCCTCCTGGTATCCGGGTCGTCCACGAAGGCGGGGGTGTTCACCAGATATGCGCTGCCGCCCAGCTTCTGGGCGAAGGTCCGGGCAATGCTGTTGGGATAGATGCCGGTCTCGATCCGGCCCATGGCTCCGATGATGGGGATGACATCCGCCCGGACAGACTGCATCCGGGGCAGGCTCTCCCCGACGGCCCGCAGGGTATCCCCCCAGCTGAGCCCCAGGGCGGCGCCGGGCTTCAAGGTGCGCGAGAGGAGGTCGGCCACGGCGGCGGCCAAGCCCTGGAAGGTATGCTCGATTCGGCCGTAGCTGGGCACCAACAGGCATTCCGCGAGGCCGAAGCGGCCCTCGATCTCTATTTCCAGCTGGGAAAAATCGTTCTCTCCCCCCTGTATCGAAATGGAAACGATCTTGAGTTCCCGGGCCCGGGCCAGGGCCCGGGACACGCTGGTCACGGACATCCGGGTCCTTTGACCGATTTCCCTCTGACTGAGGTTTTCTATATAGTAAAAATGCGCTATCTTGGCCAGCATGCTGCGGGAGGAATCGGGCTTCCCCTCCTCTCCGGCCGCCGAAATCGGGACCTGGCGCGGGTTTTCAGCGTCGTCGGTCATTCCGCGGTGTACTCCCTTCCCCGGATCCTCACCTTGACAAGCCCGGGAACTCAAGACTATCCTGGCTCCGGAATTTTTTTCAACCGCTGGAAATATTTTCATGCGCTCTGCGCGAGGAAGCTTTCATGATAGACCGATCCTCCGCGGCGGAAACCGCCGCGGAACACGGGATGTCCCGCCTGGGATACCCCGACTCACTGCTCGAGGACCTGTACCGCCGCATGCTCCGGATCCGGCTCTTCGAGGAGGAGATACACTACCACATGTCCCGGGGCCGTATCCACGGAACCACCCACCTCTATATCGGCGAGGAAGCCGTCGCGGCCGGCGCGGCGGCCAACCTCACGGACCGGGATTATATCACCAGCACCCACCGCTGCCACGGTCATGCGATCGCCAAGGGATCGGACCTGTCCGGCCTGGCGGCGGAGATGTTCGGCAAGCGGGCCGGGGTCTGCGGAGGCAAGGGCGGATCCATGCACCTGGCCGATCCGGCCCGGGGCAACCTGGGAGGCACGGGCATCGTGGGC